>CAZFJT010000001.1:0-27098 GCA_964519135.1 uncultured Syntrophales bacterium
GCCGGAATGAAATTTCATTTCATTCCGTGTTTTATTTAGAGAATTACTATAATATTCTATCTTTTCACTTTTTTTTCTCACTGGGCGAGAAAATCTGTGTCGCGTGCCTCTCCACCTGTTCAGCGGCTTCTTCTATGCCCTCGGACAGTGTTGGGTGCGGGTGGATTGTTAATACTAAATCATCCACATGGGAGGCTGACGCGACAGCCAACGCGCCCTCTGATATGAGGTCCGACGCGTTGGGTCCCACTATCTGGACCCCCAAAACCGTCCCTGTTTCCGCGTCTGAAACCACCTTTGTAAAACCAAGCGCGCCTTCTCCCATGGTCACTGCCCTGCCAAGAGCCTTGAATGGAAAAACTCCGGTCTTTATTTTTATGCCTTGCTTTTTTGCATCCTTTTCATCAAGCCCAACCGCTGCGATCTCAGGATCACTGAATATTACGCTCGGAACCTCAACAGCTTCATACGCGGAAGGTTTGCCGGCAATTACCTCGGCCGCGATCTTTCCCTGATAAGACGCCCTGTGGGCAAGCATCATCCCTTGAACTACGTCACCTATTGCGTATATATGAGATTTATTGGTTTGCAGCTTCTCGTTCACAGGTATGAAGCCCTTTTCGTCAATATCTATCCCGGCTTTTTCCAGCCCGATTCCCTTTGTGTTCGGTCTTCTACCTATTGCCACGAGTATTCTGTTTGCAGGGATTTTCACTGAGCTGCCCTTAACCTCATATTTCAGCTCCAATTCAGAGCCGTTCTTCTTAACTTCCTGGGCCTTTGCTGAAAGAACGAGATCTATTCCATGCTTTTGCAAGGCCTTCTCCATTGTCTTGCCTATATCAGAGTCCATCATGGGCAGCAATGAATCGGCCGCGTCCAATATAATGACCTTGGCGCCAAATTTAGAATAGACCATGCCGAGCTCCAGGCCCACCGCTCCCGCGCCTATAACCACAAAATGTTCGGGTATCTCTTTAATATCCAGGGCGTCCTTGGATTCCACAATCAGATCTCCGTCAAAGGGAACCGCTGGAAGCTCAATTGGAGAAGAACCTGTTGCAATGATAAGATTTTCGAATTCAAATCTTTTCATCCCTTCTTCTGTTTCCACGGACATGGAATATTCGCCTGTTATTTTGGCCGCGCCATGAACAAAATTTATGTTCTTATTTTTAACAAGACCGGAGATTCCATTTCTCAGCTTTTGCACCACTCCGTTCTTCCATTCCATCAATTTTTCAAGATCAACTTTTACACCAGAGGCGATGAGCCCCATGGACTCGGCCTTCTCCAAATGGGACTTCAGATTCGCCACATGTATTAAGGTTTTTGAAGGTATACAGCCCCAATTGAGACATACCCCTCCAAGATAGTCATTTTCCACCAAAGTAACCTCAAGACCCATCTGAGCCGCCCTGACCGCAGCTACATTACCTCCCGGCCCGCCGCCTATTATCGCCACCTGTGTCCCTTGGGCAAAATCACCAACTACCATGCCGACCTCCTGGTTAGATCTTGAAATTGATATTAAAAAATCAGTCAGGGGCAATATTCACGGCTGTATTGGTCCCCTGAAAACAGTTGGAGCAATAGATGCCCTATCCCATGTCCACCAGCATTAGCATGGGATCCTCCAGCAAGGATTTGACATGGTCAGTGAATCGCGCGGCTGTCGCGCCGTCCAATACTCTATGATCGAACGACACTGTAAGGGGCATTATTGTTCTCACAACTACTTCTCCATCCCTGACAACCGGTTTTTCAGTGGCCCTGTTGGAACATAGAATAGCCACTTGGGGGTGGAGAATTATAGGAGTTGCGAACATTCCGCCCACAGCTCCCACATTTGTGATTGTGAATGACCCTCCCCTTAGATCATCTATGTCTATGGTCCGATCCCTGGCCTTTTCAGATAACTCTTGCAGGTCCTTAGCGATTTCCAGTATTGATCTTCTGTCCACATCCCGTATTACCGGAACCATGAGCCCGGCCTCTGTATCAGTTGCGATCCCAATGTGAAAATAGTCCTTGTACACCAATTCCCCGGTCTCTTCATCCAGGGAAGAGTTCATGATGGGGTATTTTCTAAGGCCGGCTGTTGCGGCTTTTGCCAGAAAAGCCAGAGTGGTCAGTCTAACCCCTCTTTTTTCAGCGGTGGTTCTTTCTCTTTCAACCACCTTTAATAATTCGGTGATATCAGCCTCGTCAAAGTGGGTCACATGAGGTATTGTGGAAACGGATCTTACCATTACCTCGGCAATGCGTTTGCGAACTCCCTTTAATGGTTCCCTTCTGGTTGGGCCGTATTTCTCAAAGTCAAAGCCTGAAGTGGCCGGTGTTCTCACAGCCGCCGCGGTAGGGGCCTTTGGAGCTTCTGGAGTTGTCTCTGAGGCAGCGGTTTGAACGTCATCGTCAGTAACGCGTCCACCCTTGCCTGTGCCCTTTACTGTATTTATATCAACACCAAGCTCCCTGGCGACCTTTCTGGTATGTGGTGTGGCCAAGACCCTCTTTTGGGGTTTAGGTTCTTCTTTTGGCGCCTTGGGTTTCTCTTTTGATTCTTGTGGTTCTTTTTCCTTCTCTTTTTCAGGTTTGGCCGCTGGCTTTTTTTCCTTGGGTTTCTCTTTGGCGGGTTTCTCTTTGGCCGGCGCCTCTTGGGTCTCGATTATGAGCACCGCGTCTCCAACTTGAACGATGTCGCCGGGTTTATGTGGTATTTCCAGCACTTTACCGGCGAACGGCGCAGGAAGCTCCACTACCGCCTTATCGGTCTCCACACGGACCACCATTTCGTCAGCCTTCACCTCTTGTCCAACTTCAACGAGATACTCCACTATCTCAGCTTCCGCTATACCTTCTCCCACATCCGGGAGTCTGAATGCTTGTCTCATATCCAATCGCTCCTTTAAGGGCCGAACTAGAATTCCATGGTCTCGTGAATCGCTCTAACAACTCTGTCCGGATCAGGATAGTTATGGTCTTCCAGCTTGGCCAGAGGCGGTGTGATGTCATAACCTGTGACCCTTTTTATTGGGGCAAGCAGGTAAAGCAGTAGATTTTCTCCCACTGTCGCGGCCAATTCCGCGCCTGCGCCGAACGACTTGGGCGCCTCATGAACGATTACAAGACGACCTGTCTTTTTCACTGATTCAGAAACAGTATCAATGTCAAAGGGCGATATTGTGCGAAGATCAACCACTTCAGCCTCAACACCCTCTGAACTCACATGATGGGCCGCTTTCTCGCAAACCGAGACCATGCCTCCCCAGGTAAGGAGGGTAATATCGTCTCCTTCCCTGGCGATCCTGGCTTCTCCTATTGGGACCCTGTGCTCGCCTTCTGGAACATCTTCCTTGAACGATCTATAAAGCCGCTTAGGTTCCAAATATATTACTGTATCAGGGTCTTCTATTGCTGAGGTGAGCAGACCTTTTGCGTCTGACGGGGTCGACGGAATAACTACCTTCAAACCCGGCAGGTGGGCAAACAGGGCTTCAGGCGCGTCCGAATGGTGCTCCAAGGCCCGCACTCCCGCGCCGTACGGGGCCCTAATAACCAGAGGCACGCTATATAGCCCCTGGGAACGTTTTCTCATCCTTGAGGCGTGACTGTATATATGATCATAGGCCTTGAACATAAAGCCCTCGAACTGTATTTCAGCCACAGGCTTCATTCCGTATATGGCCATACCTATTGCCGCGCCCACTATCCCACTTTCCGCGAGAGGCGTATCTATGACCCTGTCTTCTCCGTATTTTTCTATAAGGCCCACAGTGGCCCGAAACACTCCGCCATCCACTCCCACATCTTCACCCATAACCACGATGGTGTCATCCTTTTCCATCATTTCGCTCAAGGTGTTGTTAATAGCTTCTATCATTGACATTCGGGCCATATTTTACCTCCCAGCGTCCCCGGCGTTTTCCCGGGCCTCTTCAAATTGTTCCTGCAGTCGCCAAGTCGGCTCAGAGTAAACGTAGTTGAACATGTCATCCACGCCAGGCGCCTCTGTTGATTCATATTCTTTCACAGTGTTCTCTATCTGTTCTGTTATCTCTTCAATAAGGGCGTTTTCCTTGGAATCGTCCCAGTCCTTGTTTGCGGACAAATACTTTCTCATGCGTTCCACTGGATCTTTTTTTGTCCAGGGCTGAAGCATTTCTTCGGTTCTGTATCTACTTGCGTCATCAGAAGTGGTGTGATCATCCAACCTATATGTAACAAGCTCTACCAAAGAGGGTTTATATTCTTCCCTGGCCCGGTCCAGTAGTTGTTTGACCGTTTGATAGACTGCTATTATGTCATTGCCGTCCACCCTCTTAGTATCTATTCCATACGCGAGGGCCTTTTCAGCCAGTGTCTCGCTCGCCGTCTGCCGGCTTACAGGCACAGAGATCGCCCAGTGATTGTTTTGTATGGCGAACACTACAGGCAACTTAAACACACCGGCAAAATTCAACGCTTCATGGAAATCACCCTGGGAGGTGGACCCATCCCCTGAGCTGGACAGGACCGCGACTTTGTCTCCCTTTATCTTTGCAGCCCACGCAAGACCGGCCGCGTGGAGCAAATGGGAGCCCACAGTTATGCAGACCGGTAAAACCCTTGAATCATCCGGAGGACGGCCGCCCCGCTCATCTCCGCCCCAGTAAAGCATCATATCCTTGGGATCAAGGCCTCTTACAAATTGGGTCCCAAGCTCCCTGAAAGAAGGGCAGAACCAATCCTTATCAGCCAAGGCCATTCCCATGCCGATATTTGCGGCCTCTTGCCCGCGCACTGAAGCCAATGTGCCCATCCGACCCTGCCTTTGCAGACTAAGAACCTTGGTGTTAAAGGATTTGGTAAGTAACATCCACCTGTACATCTTCTCTATGATCTCATCGGTAATTCCATCCAGAGCGGATTCATCTACGATCTTCCCTTCAGGGTCCATTATTTGGATCAGTTCGTGTTCACTCATAAGTATTTCCCTTGGATTAGTATGTTCTCAAGATCGGCCGGCTTGGAAATACCCCTGTTTCCGGCCGGTATCAAACACAATATGTACTAAATTATTCATTCTTTGGGGATTTGGTTAGAGAAATATTGCCTTCACCAGTTCAATTACATAAACATAAGCCTTATATCCCATCATATCAAAGACATACTCTTCTGTTAAAAATAGTGGAGAAATTGCTGATTATTTTATTTTTAACTTCTTCCCTGGATACAGGTTGACCAATGATCCGCTCAATAGTTGTAAACTTTGCTCCAGGAATACCGCACGGCTCCACAAATCTTGATATGGGATCCAGGTTCTCCAGATTTATGGCAAAGCCGAACATTGTCACCCAGTCTCTTATTCTTACTCCCATAGAGACGATCTTATTACCACCCACCCACAAACCTATATGGGCTGGAGTGTCTCTCCTGGGTACGGCTTTGACGCCGAATTCGGCCAGTGTTTCAGAGGAAATGGCCTCAAGGCTTTCCATATATTTAGGGATATTTCTTTGGGACCCTTCCAATTTTATCACAGGGTAACACACAAGCTGTCCAGGCCAGTGATAAGTCACTCCTCCACCACGTACTGATTTATATAAAGGAATACCCATTGATCTGAACTCTTCAATGGTTTTAAGGAGGCCTTTGGGTTGCAACTCATTTTTGTTCTTAAGACCAATGGAGATAGAAGGGGGATGACACATGAACAGGAGAGTTTCCGACGCGCCGCCACGTTTTATTTCGTTGGCCATTGCGTCCATATCAGCTTCTATATTAACAATCGATACAAGGCCCATGTCTCTGCACAGGCATGGAGCTGTAAAAGGCCCTTCAACTGCGTTCAAGATTAGAGGCGGCATTTTAACCAATCATAATTTCTTAATATGTAATTACTCACTGTGGCCCCATTAGTTTTCGGAATCGAATCCGGGAATTTTGAATGGGCAGATGTGTTTGCGCTTGTTCCGTACGGGCCCAGAACCGTTTCAATAAGAGTAAATTATAATATTTTTACTGTTTTTCGAAATATAATGTCACTTGAAATCCGGCCAGGGTTGGGCCCTCCCCATGGATATTGTTAATTACCATGAAGAGGGGTGTACGGATGAAGTTTAATTCCCTGGATCGTACGCTGCGGATCCTGAGTCAACGCAGTCTGAAAGCTCTTCAGGGCTGGCGTTCTTGGGGTCTTTCAGTTGACTCATGTGACAGATGAATTCGTTTCCCTCTCTGTCTTTTACCCATACCAACGGATCAGAAGGTGTTGTTGCTTCAGCCATTTTTAAATCTCCTTTTTTTTGCCAAATCTGATCATAGGACCAGAGTTCGAGCGTAAAAATTTTACGCTGTAAAATTACCAGGGGATTCAGTTTTTGAGATCTATTTTCTCTAAGAGTTTATCTCACATGAATGGAATATCCCCCCCAATACCAATATAGAGCCCAGGTTCCATATAAAACCGGGATTCCGGACATCTATATTACAAAACATTATAAACACTGGAATTGCAGAGGTAAGAGTGTGTCAGGAGAATTAATTGACTGATAATTATGTATATTTCAAGAATAACTAGATTTAAAGTCTGTAAAAAAATATGAAAACCTGGTCTGGAGGCCGGTGGTTCCGTATTTACGGGTCAGTATCTTCCCAGGATATGATCAATGAGCGTATTGGACATTTCCATGAAAATGGCCCTGTATCCACCGGGCCAGGTGTGTCTTATGGGTGGAGGAGGGACATAGCCGTAATAAATTTGTGATTGATCTTTTACTTGAGGTTGAGTTTTGTGTATGGGCGCCCTGGGAGAATAATCGGGCGCGGTAGAGCCCGCCCAGGCCGGAGACCAGGAACAAATAAAAATGAAACATAATATAGTGACAATGCTTCTTATTACTGGTATTGTTGTCTTTTCTCTCATTTCTACCTCAGCTAGATATTTTATCCACTTTCCAAGATAAAATCAATTAAAATGGTTTCAAGATTTACTAAGGCCGACAAATAGCGCCCGAAAACCGCGTGAGTAAAAATCACGCCTTTTGCTTAAACCGCGAGTGGTTTTCGCTCGCGACGACTGTTTATAAGCTTCTGATATTTAAATGAAATAAAGAGATGGGCCATATGCATTTAGCCATGGTTGGAAATAACGCATTTTTCAGGCTTGCCATAAAACAGTCCACAGAAATATAATTAATAATATTAGGTTGATACAATGCGCAGCAGTCATTATTAGTGGGCACGAATATTGCAGGCGTTCGTCCTTATGCTAGTGCTATATTGAGATAGTCTCTTTTACTTGTACAAATCTTTGAAGGAGTTATTTTTAATGATGACCGTTAAATGATCATAAACGGTCGCGTGGGGCTTGAAATCTGAATCATACCAACATAACCAGGACTTTTTATCTTGATTTCCAGTGCTTGGCCATGATATGCTAGATTATCTCTAAAAGTCGTCAAGAGTAAACCACGCGATCATATACGCATGTTGTAGTAATAGAGATCTTGACACGTTGTAACGATTGTAAAACGGTATCAACAAAGACTTATAAGCCTCCGGAAGTATTTCATAAGTGCGTTAGGATTCCAGATTTGAATACGCCCTGATAAGCGTTGAATTTAAGTGGTCGGCCCAGCAAGATAAAGTGTTTTTTAAAAAGGCCTATGTATGAATCTTTGAAAAAAGGGCTTTTACTGTAAAAGGATCAATCAAGTAAACCTTGTCGGGTCCGGCGCGGGGAAGAAATGGAAAAGGCGCCCCAAGAGGAACACAAAACTGAAGATCTATCCGAGGTCATGGACTTTTCCTCCTATGATCTCAGGACAACTGTCCGTCTGGTAATTCATAGCGGTGAGTCCAGGCGTGTGGAAATTAGGCAAGGCAGTAAATGGGGCGCGATATATATAAAGGATGGGGAACTATATCGTGTAGAAACATCCGAATCAACAGGTGACGAGGCCTTCTTTGAGATACTGGGTTGGAAGAGGGCTTCCCATAATGACCGCATGCAAACTGAAATAATGGATAGAAACGTCAATATTTCAACTGACGTGTTTCTGGATCTTTTAAACAAGAACGCTTAGGGACGCGGAGCATTTTGGGGCCATAATACTATTATATGTTAAGTTCCCTTGAAAATATTTAGCAGCCTGCTTTTATAGGTCGCAAGACTTATTCTTGCAGGGTCTGGTGATTTATATCTGAACTTATAGCTCTGGGAGAGTCCTTTGCCTGAACGTAGGATTCTAATATTGGAACAAGGCGCCAAGCTTGGTCACACCATAAAAAGCAGGTTGGAGACCAAAGGGGCCGCGTTTAGCTTTACTGAAGCCAGCTCAGTGGAAGAGGCTGAAGGCATTGTCTTTAACGAAAAAATCCACATGATTGTTGCCAACCACGACCCAAAGCAAGGATTAAACGCCATTGATTTGATAAAAAAGATCAGAGCCAAGCAATCCACAACACATACCGTGGTCATTACCGATAAGGAATATGAAGCCGACCGGAGGGAAGCATTATCATACGGATGTTCAGCCTATTTAACGCGACCACTGGCTGATGTTAAGCTTGGGGAATTTGTGTACAACACCCTCTCCAGGCACCAGGGATTCAGGGGCCGCGTTGTGGATATGCGGCTTGAAGATGTCATTCAAATGTTTTGCTACCGAAAGGACAGCACCCTTTTATCTGTAGTGAATGAAGAAGACAAGGGTCTGATATATGTAAATGAAGGCGGCATAGTGCATGCTGAAACAGGGGATCTTAGAGGGGTTGAGGCTTTTTATGAAATTGTTGGATGGGAGGCTGGAGAATTTCTTTCCCAAGTAACCCTGGAAGTGCCTACCCAAACGGTTTACATGGATTGGCAAAGCCTACTGATGGAGGGTATGCGTCAAAAGGACGAAATAAGGCACGCATTGGGGCCTTACCCACAAGAGCAAGCATCCCCCCGCGCATCGTCAGCGCCAGCCGCGGGTCGAATAAAATCCAAGAAGATAATGGTTGTGGATGATTCCAGATTCATTAGAAAGATAGTTCAGGAAATACTAGAATCCGATGAGGCTCTTACAGTGGTAGGATACGCTACCAACGGCCAAGAGGCCCTGGAAAAGATCGATGAACTCAAGCCGGATCTCATACTGCTTGATTGGGATATGCCGGTTATGAAAGGCTCCACCACACTGATGCACATAATGATAAGAAGCCCCTGTCCAGTGGTAGTTCTCAGCGGATTCGTCGGAGGAGTGGGCGCGAATCCTTTTGATTTATTGTGCCTCGGCGCGGTGGACTTTTTGAGAAAACCACAGAACAACTGGAGAAGGGACGGCAGGGCCAATGACCTTGTGCAAAGGGTTAGGGAAGCCTGTGGAATACATTTTGAGAGAATAAGGCGGGTCAGAATACCCTCCCTTCTACCAGAAGACGAACGAGGCCGGGTATCAGGCGCCACAAGCCCATTTTTGGCTGTCATGGGCTCATCAATCGGAGGCTGTTCAGATTTGATACGAATAATTCCTTCATTAAGTCCTGGTTTAAACGCATCCATAGTTGCTCTCCATGACATGCAGGAGCAGGCTATCGGCGCGTTTGTGGATTATCTGAACAGAAGGTCCAGGACCCCGGTAAAACAGGTTGAATCAGGTGAACGTCTTATTCAGGGTGTCTGTTACATTCATCCGGCCACTATCCCCTTGGAAGCCCAAAGGGAGAATGGCCACGTCATACTCAAGGTAATAGCGGATATGCCTGAAACCAATGTCATGGATCATTTTCTTATTTCAGCGTCCAAGGTAATGGGACCCTCCATATTGGGAATGCTTCTCTCAGGGGGGCCGGAGGAAAGGGGCGCGGATGGGCTAAGGGCCGTAAAGCAAGCCGAGGGCATTACCGCGATACAGGATCCGGATTCCAGCATAGACCCAAGAATGGCCTCAAAAGCGGCGCTAACCGGTGTTGTTGATCACACATGGCCCGCTGACCTTGTGGCTAGATCTTTGGAAAAAATAATTGATTAAAATGGAGACATCACGGTGGAAAGTCGTCCAAACAAGACAGGAGAGTAACCATGAACGGCAATAATAACCCCCAACTAGGCTCAGGAGATGTTGCTGAAATTGCGCAAATGATAAGTTTCTCCATCGGCTCTGAGCAATTCGGCCTAAATATCTTGATGGTTAAGGAAATCATCATGATCCCGGAAATTACGGAGATCCCGAACTCTCCTGATTTTGTGGAGGGGGTTATTAATCTGCGCGGTGAGATAATGCCTGTTCTGGATCTCAGGAAGAGATTAAGGCTCAGGGGTGTGCAGACCGAAGCCAAAAGGGGCCCGGGCAACCGTATTCTGGTTGTGGAAATAGAAGGCAACATTACTGGTTTTATAGTGGATTCAGTATCAAAGGTCCTTTCAGTTCCTATGAACAAGGTATTTCCACCTCCGGACATAATAGTTGGAGGTGTCCAGAGCCAGTACATCAGCGGAGTGGTGCACTTGGACGACAGAATTCTAGTTATTCTGGATTTTGGAAAGATTCTTTCCCATGATGAGAAAGATGTGCTGGAAAGGGTTCCCAGACTAGCGCCTGAACAGGTGGGCGGCGCGTTGTAAATATACGTAGCAATTATAGTATACAGGTGAATCAGTGAACCAAACAGGAAAACATGCGGTTAGTCCGCTAGCAATCTATACTTTCGACGAATCCCAGGAGGAATGGCAATGGCGTTCTCATTTAAGAACATCTTCGGAAGAATAGGGTTCGGTAGAACTCTTAGGAACAAGCTCCTTGTAGCTTTTCTCTTACTCTCACTAATCCCTTTTGGAATCGCCGCTTATATGGCGTACTATTACATCCAGGACGTTGCCGAGAATCAGGCGTACAGTCAGATGCAGCGTATGTCCCAGGACGCTTTGCACACTGCGAACGTTTATATGAACGAACGTGTGGCTGACCAGTTGGTGTGGTCTGAGCTCAGGGTTGTCAAGGAAGCCCTTGATGTTGCAGAGGTAAGGGAGGACGCCACTGAAACCCTGAAAGAGCTCGTCAAGTACTATGGTTCCTATGAAGCTATTATGGTGCTCAATAATAAGGGCACGTGCGTTGTGTCGAGCTGGCCTGGATTCGTTGGTCAGAGCTTCGGTAAAGACCCTCTTTTTAGGGGTCCAACAAAGGGGCAAAACTATGTAAGTGGGTTCCAGGTAGATAAAAGGATCAGGAAGATCAACCCAAAGGGTCAAGGTTTTACACTTGTCTTCTCAGTTCCCATTAAGATTGGAGGCAAGGTATCAGGTGTTGTGGCCTCCTTCTTTAAATGGTCGGCCCTTACGGAGATCCTTGACGAATTTAGACTGGGAAAGACCGGCCACGTTGGTGTTATTAATAAAGACTTGAAATATATTTATTATCCTAGAGATATCGATCCTGGTCTTCTCTTAAAAACAGTTGGATCTAAAGGCCGTACAGCACTCCGAGACGCCATTAGGAACAAGCAGCACTCTTTTACTTATTCCAGGAAAGATCCTAAAACGGGGGTTCCAACTACAAGAATCGCTGATATTGAGTACGCGACTACAAAATACAAGAACTTTCCGGCCACAGGATGGTTCGTTTACGCTTCCGCGGATAGATCTCAGATTCTCTCCGCCCTACCTGGGGTTATTCGAAACCTTGCAATAGTCGCGGCGGTTATTTTGGCCTTGGTTGTTATAGCCACATTCTTCATCGCTGGAACCATTTCCCGGCCAATCACAGGTTTGGCCAATGTTATGGCCCAGGTTGACGAAAACTTGGATCTTACAATCAGGGCGCCTGTGACCACACAGGATGAAACCGGTCAGACAGCCGAGACGTTCAACCGTCTTCTGGAGAACTTCCAGAATTCATTTACGTCGGTTCTTGATGCGGTTGTCAGGGTCCGGGAGTCTTCTTCTGAGGTTAATGAGGTTACCCAAAGGATCGTTGTTAACGCGACAGCCCAGTCAGAGCGTGCAAGGAACGTGCTCGACAGGGTCGGCGCGATGGGTGAAACAGCCCAGGAGGTCTCTTCAAACGCTCAGGAGACCCAGAGAGCAGCGTCCGACACGGATGAACGCATGAGGATAACCACCTCTAATATTGAAAGTGTCGCTGAAAGGTCAAGGGTCCAGCTTGAGCATTCCACTGAAACAGCAAATATTATCGATCAAATGGGTGAAACAGCCAGGGCGGTTGCTGAAAGGGCCAATGACCAGGCCGAGGCCGCCCGTGTTACAACTGAAGCCGTTTCCCGTATTGCCCAGGAAATTCAGGAAGTGGCCAGAGGCGCGGATGAAGCGAATCAGCAATCGGCTCTCACCGACCGTTTTGCCCGTGAGGGTGGAGAGGCCGTCGACCAGGTGGTTGGCGGTATGAGGAGTATCGCTGAAGCGTCTGAACAGATCAACGAAATCATGGACGTTATTTCGTCAATTGCCGAGCAAACGAACTTGCTGGCCTTGAACGCAGCTATTGAGGCGGCAAGGGCCGGTGAACACGGTAAAGGTTTTGCGGTTGTTGCGGACGAAGTTAGAAAGCTCGCTGAGAGAACCGCTGAATCAACCAACGAGATTGGAGAGCTCATTCGAGAAAGTAACCGACGTGTTGAGGAAGGAGAACGACTGTCCGCGATGAGCCGTGACGCTCTTACCCAAATTCAGGACGGTGTTGTGAAGACCAATGAGCTCATCTCCAGTATTACCGAGGGAACGGTCAGGCAAACCCAGGAAATTGGCGATGTGCAGAGGGCCATGGACAGGATGACACAGCTTGCCCAGGAAATTCTCAAGCTTACGGATGAGCAGGCCAGCAGAAGGGTCCAGGCCGCTGAATCTATGACCACGGTGCGTGAGGAGGCCATGACGGTTACCCAATCCGCTGAACAAGAGGTTGTTACAGCGGCGGCGGTTGCCGAATCCATGATCGGGGTTACAGAGCGAGCCGAAAATATCGCTAAACTCACTGGATTGCAGACTGAGCGTTCAGCGATTCTCAGACAGATTATGGCTGAAATGTCCGAAACAGCGGCCGCTAACGCAGAGGGCGCAGCAGGGGCTTCTGATACTACATTGAAACTTGCTAATGTTGCTGAAGAGCTCGCCCAGCTCGTTGAGCAATTCAAAATTCAGTAGCGCGCTTTTGTTTAATTGGAGCTCTGGAGTGCGCATATCAGGGTAATGAGGTGAACAATGGGCGTGAGGGTCCTAGTGGTTGATGATTCTGGTTTTATGAGGAAACGGGTTTGTGAGCAACTTGAAGCTCAAGGTCACTCCGTGATCGGAGAGGCCAAGGGTGGAAATGAAGCTGTTGAAATGTTCAAGACGCTCAAACCCGACCTTATAACCATGGATATTACCATGCGTGATAAAGATGGAATCACAGCGGCAAAAGAGATTATGGAATTGGATCCTCAGGCCAAAATCCTTTTTCTGACCATACTCAAGGATGAGAAATATAAAGCCGAAGCAAAAGATATAGGCGCCATCGGTTTTTTGAACAAAACCGATCAGAACTCTATTGCAGAGGTTCTTAAGGGTTTAGACATATAGTTACACGACTGCTTCAGGGAGGCGAATCATTACTGAAAAGGGCTGCGCGGTCAATGTGAGAAGGATTTGAATGGACAGAAGTGTACGCGCGCTGCTTGACGCTAAATGAACAGCAATCTTTATACGCCGGGTCAATCTGAATTTACAAGTTACTTGGCGCGCATAACCGAGAAGGACAGGGCGGACAATTAGCTCTAACAAAGGCCCAACAAAAAGGTTCAACTAGGACTGATAATGGCCCCAAATCAAAGCGCCACTAGGGATGTAAGAGGTTCAAACGCTTTGTCTTCGAACAGGAGAGAAGGGAGCGCCAATGGACGCGCCTCAGTCTTGTTCCAAAAATCCTGGGCGCATAAGTTAATTCCGATTGCATTGGCTCTTGCGGCAATAGTGGCCATCGGAATCACAACAAAGGTGGTCTGGGACCTTAACTTGAAGGGTCAGGCGTACCGAGGTATTTCGGCCTCCAAATCAGTTGAGCCGGGAACAAACACAGAACACATAGTAGCAGCGCCCATAGTAAATGGAATAGGAGTATACCAAAAAGCATTGGGGTCTTTTAGGCGAGGCCTGTATCTGATAATGGCCACAATCGCGATATCTTTTATAAGTATTCTGGCGCTCTTTATAAGCAAATTCGTTGTTCCCTTGAACACCATATCTAATGTGGTCCGGACAATGGCCGACGGAGATCTTACAATATCCGCGCCTGAAAAACTGCCTGATGACATGAGGTCTTTAGGCAAAGGATTGAATGATTTGGCGGCCAACTTTCAGGAAGTCTTGCTTTTTACCGGAACCATGTGTGGAAACTTAAAATCTGAACTGGCTGCGCTGGAAGCTGATTTGTCAAGTGAAAACAGCACACTTGACCCGGAACAAATAAAAGCCGAGATTGCCGGACTTAGATCTGAGATAGAAATACTCTCTGAAATGGTTGAACAGTTCAAATATTATCAGGTGGAATTTGATGGCAGTGAAGTTAAACCCAAATGAAATGCGCATTCTCCATGGACGGCTATCTGGTATTCATTGAGGCCGCGCCAATAATATCGTAAGGACGTTTCTGCCTTGGCATAAGATTCTCTGAGTCTTTAGGATTAAGGTCCATATGAAAAAGTCCCATTTAAGGGGAATTAAAGATGATAGACATCGAACTCCTGGAAGATTACACCACTGAGGCGCGAGAAGTTTTAGACGACCTGGACGCCAACCTCATTCGTTTAGAGCAGGAGGGCGCCACCCAGGAAACCCTCAATAATGTTTTTCGGGCGGCCCACTCAATAAAAGGCTCGGCAGAGTACATCGGACTGGATCGTTCCAGCGCCCTGACCCATGGTGTTGAAACATTACTGGATCTATTACGGGAAGGAATGTTGGAAGTTACTCAGGAAGTGGTGGAATTCCTTTTTAAGGCCAAAGACTGTATATCCGCTCTGGTGGACGAGGTAGCAAGAGATCACGAGGAAAAAACAGATATATCCGGTCTTTTATCAGAGCTTGAAATACTGGTAAGCAAGTCTGATAAATCATCAGAAGTTTCGGAGATTACGGCGATAATAGAAGAGGCTGTGCAGGAGCGGCCAGAACCGGCTGAACAGGATCTCATTGAAGGACATGATGAAGAGCTGGAAACCCAAGGGCCGCAGGAAGAAGATCTCGAAGCGGACTTCATGCAACCTGAGGCTTTTTTCTCTGAATCGGACCGAGAGGAACTCGGAACTGCTCTCAATCAAATAGTAGAGTCTGATAGGGAATCCGAGCCGGATCAGTCTGCGATTCCAGCCACAGAAGACCTGGTTGAAAGACCTTATCCGGAAGATGATGATGAAACACCAACCGGGGAATTGGACGCAGGGACCACACTGGAAGAGACGGTTCCTCACCTGCTCAATCTATCATTGTACCTGGATGATCTGGCCGATGGCATCGCCATAGAGGAAGCGCTAACCTCCTTTTCTGAAACCGTTTCAAGATTGACCAGATCAATGGAGTTCCTGCAGATCCCTGAGGCTGTTACCATATTGGAATCATTGGAAGCTTCGGTAAATTCATTGGATCTGGTTGATCAAAAGGTCAGTGATGATGAAATATCACGTTTGAGATTGCAATTACATGATCTTAGACCCTGCTATCCAGCGGATATATTTCCATGGCCCGAATCTGAGGATGAACACACCCAGGAGGAGCCCACCGAGGACTTTGTAAAAAGGGATTTCTACTTACAATTGGAAAGTATCAAAGGTCTTGATCCGGGATTCTACGATAACCTGTACGACGCGGGTTTCACTTCTATTGCACAGTTGGCGGGCTCGTCCTTCAGTTCACTCTCTAACCTCCCGGGCATGACGGATCAAGCCGCTGAAGCGATAATCTCCGCGCTCAAACCTGAACCTGTTCCAAAGAAGAAGGTCCCCGCCCGCGCGCCTGCCGCTCCTAAATCCATGCTCGCTGATGTGGATGATGATCTTTTGAGCGAATTTGAGGGTATGTTTCAAGATGTGGAATCAGCTAAGGGTCAGGGCAAGTCCATTGGGGAATTGGACCCATCAGATGAGCTGTTTGTTGATATCCAGGCTATTGGAGAAGATACGGACAAGGAAATAATGGAGATCTTCCTATCATATGGATGGGAAATAGTAGATAAGATCCATGCAATTGTGGACAAGGTGAAAAAAGGCAAGACCGAGCAGAGCGACCTGCTGGCCTGCGCGGACCTGGTGAAATCGATTAAATCCTCTTCCACTTATATGGATTTTCAGAATCTTGCCCTATTCCTGGACGATTGGTACGAACGATCCCTTTGGGCGGCTGAAAGGGTTGAATCGTTAACTGAAGAAGAGCTTAATTTCATCCCAAAGGTATTTGATCGTTTTGAGAAATTTCTCCATGCTTTAGAAGGGGCCATGAAGCCTGAGACCAAAGCCCCAATTAAACAGAAGCCCCCAGAGCCTGCGCCGCGCCCAACAAAGGAAGCCCGGAAGACCAGACCTGAAGAACCAATGCGCAAGCAAGCCGAATACGAGCCTATCCAGGAAACAACCAAGCACCCAAAGGCGCCTGAAATCGAAGAGGCGCCGCCCCAGGCCGACGCTGCTGCAACCAAGCCCAAGGCGCCCATGACGGAAACATTTGAAGTGGAGATGGTTTCAGATAAGACGTCCACTGCAAAGGCGGAAGCTCCCGGCGGGCCTGTTGGTCAATTTGAAGGAGACGTTTCCCTTACAAGGGATTCCTCTGCTGAAAGTCCTGTTGTCAGGACTATGCGTGTGGATTCTTCAAAGGTTGATTTACTCCTGAACCAGGTAGGAGAACTAGTTGTTAACAGGTCATATGTGGAGCAGTTGTCCAATGAGCTCAAGCTATTCCAAAGGGAAATTGCCGCAGCCACAAAAGTGGGTAAAGATGAGTCTGTGGCGATTCGTGACATCACCACAAAGTTGGGAGAAGCCGCGTTGTCCCTTGGTCGTGTGGCGACGGACATACAAGAAGGGGTTATGAAATTGAGGATGTTGCCGGTGGGGCAACTCTTCAACAGAATGCCCAGACTGATTCGCGATCTTTCCAGACGAATGGGCAAGAATATCTCGTTACATGTCATGGGTGGAGACACCGAGGTGGATAAACGGGTAATAGAGCAGGTTTATAATCCTCTGGTCCATTTGATACGCAACGCGGTGGATCACGGAATAGAAGACAAGGAATCCAGGCTCAAACTCGGTAAAAAAGAAGAGGGTAATATAACGCTCAACGCCTACTCCCAAGGCAACCACGTGGTTATTGACGTTGAGGATGATGGTGGTGGGATAAACACCAAAGCTGTTCTTAACAGGGCCGTGGAGAACAGGCTTTTGGACGCGGGCGAGGCCAAGCGACTAAGCCCGGAAGAAACGTACAACTTCCTATTCGTTCCAGGATTCTCGACAAGTAACAAGGTTACGAGAACATCCGGCAGGGGAGTGGGAATGGATGTTGTAAAAAAGGACGTGGAGAAGATAAGCGGACATGTTGAGGTACAGTCAAGAGAGAACCAAGGAACAAAAGTCTCCATAAAGATCCCCCTGACCCTTGCCATTATTCAAGCCCTCCTGGTTAGGTCCGGCAAGCACTGCTTTGCCATACCTTTGACCTCAGTGAGGGAAATCGTTCAGATCATGCCCCATGAAATAACCACCATAGAGGGCTTTGAGGTGATCAGGTTCCGTGAAGACACAGTGCCGATACTCAGACTTGGGGATATTTTCAACATTGATGTGGATCCAAGGTTGGAGAATGAAGGATTCCTGATTTTGGCCAGCGCGGGTCTTAAGACCATCGGATTCCTTGTACAAGGCCTTATTGGTGAACAGGACGTGGTGATAAAGCCTTTGGCGGAGCATGTGTTCAAAAGCAGAGGGTTGGCTGGATCCACTATTCTTGGTGACGGCACAATAGCCCTTGTGATGGACGTGGCCGAAATAGTGGATGACGTAATAGCCTCTAAGCGAAGGATGATAGCCATGCAATCCAATGGGTATAACCAATCTATCCTTGATGAGGGAAGGCCGGAAGCCTGAAAAGACGCTATATGTTTAATGGGGAGCTGACTTTTAAACCGGTTTGTACCATAACCACAGCCAGTTATACTCTTGATATTATTAGGCGACAATAAGGGCAAAACCGGCAAGGAGTAGTCAATACATGGGCCAGCTTGTAGCAATAATCAGCCAAAAAGGGGGGGTTGGGAAGACTTCAACTGCCGTAAATCTTGGCGCGTGCCTCTCGGCGCTAAAAAGACGGGTTTTACTGGTTGGTATGGATCCTCAATGTGGCCTGGCGCAAAGCTTTGGGCTGGAGATTTCTTCCGATTCCGATGGCATGTTCAGCGCGATTAAAGGGAATGCGCGCATGGATCATATCATTCATCAGACGAATCCTAGATTACCAAGATTGGATATGGCGGCGTGCAATATCTCATCCGCGGCTCAGGAGATAGAGTATTTAAACATACTTCAGGCGAATCCATCAATGCTGGCCGAGCTTCTCAATGATATGCGGCCACACTATGATTATATCTTCATAGATTGCCCCCCAAGATTGGACAGTCCGACTCAGTCTGCGTTGATAGCCGCTGACTCCTATTTGGTTCCCGTCCAATGCGAATACGCCTCAGTAGGCACAGTGGGAGCGGTGTTGAGATCAGCGCTGGAAGTGAAAAGACTAAAAAATCCCGGACTCGGCATTTTCGGATTTCTGATCACAATGGCTGACAAAAGGGCCTCTTTTACATACGGCGTCATTAAGGAGATAAGGCAATATCTTAAGGAAAGGGTTTTTAAAACAATTATTCCCCGCGATCCTAAATTGGCTGAGGTCCCTGTTAGGCAATCTCCCATAATTGCTTACGACAAGAATGCTGTCGGCGCCAGGGCCTACATACAATTGGCGCGGGAAATCCTCAGTAAATCTAGTTAATGGTCAGTTGTTGAGACCCTGTGATTCAATAGAACACCAGCTTTCTTTGGGCCATATTTTTTAAATCACTAAAGCGCTCACTGGTGTGCGGAGAAATGGATATCAAAGCATGGTTTAATACTTAGCCAATTTACGCAATTAATACCGCACGATCGCCAGGGGGTTGGCGCCGGGGATAGACTAAATGGATGATATTTCAAACAATAAACGGGTTCGAGTTCTTGTGGTGGACGATTCCGCTCTCATGCGTAAGCAGATAAGCTCGATTTTGGAATCAGACTCTCAATTGAGTGTTGTGGGGGACGCAAAAGATGGTGAAGACGCTTTGGCCAAGATTGGGGAACTCAAACCTGATGTTGTTACATTAGATGTTGAAATGCCCCGCATGAACGGCATAACCGCCTTGAAACACATAATGTTGAAGCACGCCATTCCCACGGTAATGATTAGCGCTCTAACAAGCGAGGGATCAAAGACCACTTTTGACGCTTTGAGATACGGAGCGGTCGAGGTTATCTCAAAACCCTCCAGGCGAGATACCGATAGTTTGGAAGCCCAGAGTAAGGACATAATTTCCAAGGTAAAAAGGGCGGCCGTAATAAGAACCGGAAGGCTTAAGTATGTTAGAGTCGCTGGGGACGAGGCTATGAAGTCCGCTGAAAACATGACGCCCGCTGATAATGATACTGCGGTAGTGGGAATGGTTACCGGAACAGGCGGTTATTATACTCTGTTAAGAATCATTCCGGCCTTGGCCCCTGATTTCAGTGGAGTCATAGTTGCTGTGATGAATATAAGATCCAAATATGTAGAGCCATTTATCACATATTTGCAAGCCCATAGCAGGGCGCCTGTCCAGACGGTGAAAGGCATGGCCTCTCCAAAACAAGGTTGCTGCTATGTATGCGCGTCAGAGGATCTGCCGGTAATTGAGAAATCCAATGACAGCGCCCTAAGAATAAGGCTGGAAGGGCCATCGGATCACCCTTTAAACCCAGGCCCATTGGATCGTTTTTTAATGTCCCTGTCTTTTGCATTGGTTGAAAAATCTGTTGGAATAATCTTAACAGGCGCTGGAAAGGACGGAGCTGAAGGACTCGCCAGCATTCGTCACGCTGGAGGAATCGCGGCGATACAGGATATCAACAACTGCGCGGACCCATCCATGCCGTTGGCCTGCCTTGAAAAGGGCACAGTGGACAGGATAATACCTGATTATGAATTGGCTGATTTCATTAATAGCGTTTAGAGCATTAAGGACACTTCTTTGAATGAATTTAGAACTGAACCCGGCTCAAGCTGAAGAATCCTACGCAAAAATATTAGACATACTTGATCGTAATAACCTTCTGGCTGAAAGATTGCCTTATACAAAAGGATTATTCGAGGAAGCCTTGTTTTTCTGTTACAAGATGCGATTGATAACCCAGGGTGATGTTAAGAAAATGCTCGGGTTGGACAGACAAGGTCTGAAAATACTAATAAATGAATGGAATAGCGGCGACGAAGGAAACTGCTCGTGCAGGCTGGCCAGAAATCCCTTTGCTGATGAAATTGAATGAAAGTGTGTGACCAATTTTTCTATTGTTTTATAGAGTAAGGGAATTCAAGGCCTGGATTATGTTTCCCATGAATTTTCTTAATCTTTTTTATGTCATCTTTGAAGGCGCCCCATTCCTTATTGATCCAAACAGCTTTTGATTGAAAAATTTCCGCCATGGTTTCCATCATTACCGTTAAATTTACGAAAACAGGTCTTATTACAGTATCTTCCGTGAAATAGACCAGAACAGGCGCTGCATTTTGCTCTTTGCTTTCACAATCCACAAAATAGTATTCATCCTGGAATTGAAACACAGGGAACCATGCTTTGCGCCAGCCTGAAAGTAATCTTGTATCCACTAAGGTTTTATACTCTGAGATGGCGCGATCAAGCGTCAAAAAATCATGGTACCAAATAAATGGAACATTGGAGGCCGGGTCGCATCCATTGTAAAGGTTGTACAAATCTATCAGCTCCTTTGGCGGGCGTAGCCCCAGACCAAGGAACTTCTCTTTTATCAAGCTTTCACTGAGACCCGGTTGAAGGGATTTTGCCACTTCCGGCGCATTATTGTCATGCCATTGTTTGATCAGGACAATGGACTCCGACAATCTTTTAGTATCATACGCGTTATCAGCGGCTACCATAAGCGTCTTATCAGCGCCGGGCCATTTTATCATGCGCTCTTTTTTGCAACCTTGCGAGGTGATACAAATCGCCCCAATCACTAAAAATAGCGGGAATAAATCTAAACCGATCCTATGGGAAAATGATCTCAATCTGATCCATTAACCAATGACAATAGATCTAAACACTGCAAGCGCATGAGTGGTCTTGCTCTGGCGCCCCTATTTCCTCCACCAATTCTAAAGTCGCGCCACTTTTTCTAACAAGATCCGCGCTCTCCAATTGATCGAGCAAAATATCGCATTCTTCCCGGGATTTGGATAGATACACAGGCAGTAGCTCCTGAACTCGATCCAGGTCATCGGCCAGTTTTAGGGAGTATAGGTTCACAAGCACTTGGAGGTGCAGAAAATCCAGGCCTGCAGAGGATATTTTTTCATTGATTACCTGATCTGTCATCACCAGTTGGCTTACACCATCAGAACACATGATATTCTCCTATGACGCCGCGATGGTCGCAATAAACTTTTGGAATAACGATAGGGGAACTATTGAGTCTCCTCTATAATACTTTGTTCAAATCATATTCTATTATACCAGTGGCCCCGGCTTTTAAAAGTTTTGGTATGAGGGACCGGACCACCTCTTCTGAGACCACTGACTCCACTGAAAATGAATCTGATTTATAATGTCCGGCCACAGTCGGCGCCTCGAGTGAAGGTAGCAAGCCTACCACTATGTCCAGTTTATCCTTTGCCACATTCATCTTCAGGCCAACCATCTTTCTGGCTTCCAAGGCCGCTTGTAGAAGCAAATGGATCTGATCGATCTTTTCCTTTTTAAAAGGATCTTTATAAGATTGATGGTTTGAGATGAACTGGGTGTTGGTTGTGAGCAGTGTATGAATGATCTTGAGTCCATTTGCCCGCAATGTGCTACCTGTTTCAGTAACATCCACAATTGCGTCAACAACGCCTTCTTTTACCTTGGCTTCTGTGCTGCCCCAGGAAAACTCTACCTCTATGGGTATGTTTCTTTCTGAGAAAAACTCCTTTGTAACGCGCGTCAGCTCAGTGGCTATTCTCTTGCCTGCCAGATCTTCAGGTTTTTCATATCCGGACTCTCCATCAACGGCAAGAACCCACCTGGCGGGATGCTGGGATACCTTTGAATACACGAGATCATCTATGACTTTCACGTCAGAGCCGTTCTCCATTATCCAATCCTTGCCGGTCAGCCCCGCGTCAAAAAGTCCTGATTCAACATACCTGGAGATCTCCTGGGCCCTGAGTCTTGCCAAAACCAGCTCTTCATCATCCACAGTGGGAAAGTAACTCCTGGGTGATATGTTAATGTTCCAGCCGGCCCTGGCGAACAGATCAACTGTGGCCTGTTCCAGGCTTCCCTTTGGTATTATAAGCTTTAAGGGTTCCCTATTCATCTATTTCCTTGAATTCTCCGTTTTCTTCTATTCGCCTGAAGAAGCAGCTCCATCTCTTTGTATGGCATGCTCCATCCCCCTGCTGATCCACGAGCAATAGTATGGTGTCGGAATCACAATCCACCAGCACATCCCGCACAATCTGGATATCGCCCGATGTGTCGCCCTTTCGCCATAACTCACTTCTGGAACGGCTCCAATAGCAGGCTCTCTTCTCTTTTAAGGTGGTTTCAAGGGCCTGTTTGTTCATATAGGCCAGCATAAGGACCTTTCCGGTCTTTACATCTTGGGCTATTGCAGGAACCAGCCCTCCGGATTTTTCAAAATCAACATCCAGTTGATCCAATGTTCTAGACTCCTCATCTTGTAATAGGGGGTTCCCCCTGATCACTCATGAATTCTCTTTCCAGGGCGCCCAGCAGGGCAAGTACCAAGTTTGAGGCAACCTGGGCCTTTTGCAGATCTATTGATCCATCCATAACTCCCTGTAAGAGGTAATTTAATACACCAATGGCCTCTTGGGGGTTATTAACTTGAAATGAGCCCGGATCTTCCATTTGAGCGCCTCCTTGGGCGATAATACCTGCGCGTTTTGCTGTTGCCCCTTTACCATGGCCCCTTTTTTCCAGGATATCCTCAAATATCTCTATGGCCTCTGGAGTATAATCATCCCGCTCATATTTTAATATTTCCAGAATTTCTTCAGTTGATTTCTCTTCAAGAACCGTACGGTCAACACTATAATCAGCCACCTTGTCCTCCACAATATTGCCAATATCCTAGCATATAATGAGTGAGCTTACCTTTCAATGCAATGGCTCGCCCTCTAGGTTTTTTTACGCGAGTTATCCGATCACCGCCCGCGGCCAAGCGCGCGTCAAGTTTCTTCATTTTTATACCGTTGCGCATTCAAACAATGAACATTGAATATAGTTGACCGGCGTTCCGATTCGCTGCGTTTAATTCGCACAGCTCAGGAAACTTCGCTCATCGGAAGCAGGCCAACTTCGTATTTATTCAATCTTCGAACGCAAATTGATGTTACACTTCTGAACGCTAAATGGTATTAACCGGTCATCGTGTGATACGCCAATTGAATTGTTTATCAAATTGTAAATGATGTGAAAGTTTCACAACCCGATCGCTTCTTTCCCACTCCATCTCATCAAACCATTTTTTCATATCTCTTAAAGAACAACTTGATAGAGTTAAGGAAAAGGATAAAGCCAACACCAGCGCAATCATTAGACGAGCTTTTCCCCACTGGACGGCTCTAATCTTATCGAGTGAGTTGGTATTGACTCCAGACTTTTTGTTAAAGTAGCGTTTTAGGTTTTGCGTCATTTGATTTTATCTATTTCCTATATATACTTGAGACTTAATAGGAATTTCTTGATATTTCCATCCGTGTGTGCTAACATCGTCCTGGATCTTAAATTAGGAGAGTCTCGGCCAAGGATATTATTTATTCTCCAAGGCCTAACTTTCTCAACCAAAGTGTTAACACAATCCCGGAGGATGATAAATGAAAACGGTTCTAAAAATAGCCTGCGCACTTATTATTTCATTGGTGTTGGCTATCCCGGTGTGCGCTTATGAAACGGATTTTGATGACCTGAGGGAATTCAACAGAGACCTCCCGGGTTGGAAACTTGGTAGAGGTTTTGTAAATATGCTTTCAGGTCCCCATGAATTCACCACCCACATAGCCAACAACTCTATCCAGGGCGCTTATAACGGTTCATATGACGGCGGCTTTCAGGGTTATTTGGCCGGTTCGGCCAACGGCCTTATCGCGGGCATCTGGCCCGGATTGAAACATGGGGTCAGGAGAATGACCGTGGGCGCGTTGGAGATGATCACTTTCTGGTCACCTGAGTATGGCCCTACCATGGACCCCACATATGGGACCAGAAACATGGCCTTTGGGGAGCAGGATTATTTCGATCCTAATCCATTCTGGTACAATGGGCCGCCAAGGTAATCGAAGTATGAACAACTCCATCTCAACTTAATAATTATCTTAGCCGGTCGGTTCCATGTGGCGCCGGCCGGCTATTTATTCAGTGTCAAAAGATATTGCTGCGCGCTGTAAGCCGCAAGCGCGCCATCTCCAACTGCGGTGGATATTTGCCGCAACTGCTTGGATCTTATGTCTCCTGCCGCAAATATTCCGGGGATCGAGCAAGCCATCTCTGTATCGGTTATAATAAAACCCGCCTCATCTGTGTCCACAGGACACCGTACATTCAAAGTATTGGGCTTAAGACCCACATAAAAAAACACGCCGTTCACAGGTATCTCCGAAACAGAGCCGTCCTTTACGGACTTTATTTTAAGGGCCTCCACTTCTGAATCACCCTTTATTTCCTCAGGCACATGGCTCCAATGAATCTCTACCTTGGGCTCATTAAAAGCTCGTTCCTGGATTTCCTTTATAGCGCGCAATTCATCCCTGCGATGGACAAGATGGACCTTAGAGGCGAATCTGGCCAAATAGACCGCCTCTTCAACCGCTGAGTCACCTCCTCCAATAACAGCGACCTGGATATCCCTGAAAAAAGGGCCATCACAGACCGCGCAATAGCTCACCCCTTTTCCGGCCAATTCCAATTCACCCGGCACACCCAGCTTAACAGGAGAAGCTCCGCAAGCGAGAATCACCGCGTTTGAAGAATATTCCCTGCCACTGTCCGCGGTAATTATAAAGCCATGATCCTGTGGTTTTAGTTCGGTTATCTCGTCCTGAACCACCTCCACTCCGAATCTCTTTGCGTGTTCCTCCATCTTTTGGGCCAGCTCAAACCCCAGAATGGGCTCGCTGAAGCCAGGATAATTTTCCACTGTTTCTGTCGCGGCCATTTGTCCTCCCGCGACACCCTTTTCCAACAGCAGAACCGGAATCCTGGCCCTTGCGGCGTACATACCGGCCGTGAGACCAGCCGGACCCCCGCCGACTATAATGAGTTCAGTGTCCATTATTATGAGACCCTGTCCAATAGCTCCTGGATCCTGCTCTTTGGCACAGCCCCAACTATTTGGTCCACAACTTCCCCATTGTTAAAGAGCATTAGTGTGGGTATGCCTCTCACTCCATATTTTGTGGGTGTTTGCTTATTCTCATCCACGTTCATCTTGCACACTTTGATCTTTTCAGCGTATTCACCGGCCAGCTCTTCCACTATTGGCCCCACTGACCGACATGGTCCGCACCATGCCGCCCAAAAATCCACAAGGGCGGGCTTGTCAGCGTTTATTATGTCATTTTCAAAGCTGTCGTCAGTCACTATCACCAGGTTTTCACTACTAGCCATTATCATCTTCCTCCTACTTCATGTTGTTTTGTTGGCAATGTTCCCTTAGAAACCGCCTCAGTCTACGCTTTACAGGCTCAGGCGCTTCTGCGGGTATGGCTTTGCCACATATAAGAACAGTACGCTTTAATCCTTGATACACAAGTTCACAAGGTGGGCATTCACTTAGATGCTCCTCGATCAGCCTGCATTCATACTCATCTTTTGAGCCATCCAGATAATCGGATAATTGTTGGCAAAAATCCTTACAGTTCATCTTTGGACCTTCTCCTGTATCAGGACTCACTCAATTCAGCGTAATACTTAGATAACGTCTCTCTGACCCAATTCCTGGCCCTATGCAGTCTGGATTTTACCGCAGGAACTGAACACTCCATAATGTCCGCCACCTCAGCAAGGCTGAAACCTTCAACATCTTTAAGGACGATTGTTGATCTGTAAAGAACCGGCAATTCTTCTATTGCCTCCTCTATCTGCTTCTTGCCTTCCTGGGATAGCAAAAGGCTCTGGGGAGTCTTCACATAAGCTTCTGAAGATCCCAAATGTGGAAAATCAGCGCCCACTTTTACTCCATCATCGTACTCCACACTCTCGGGTCTCTTTTTTCTCAAGTACATAAGGGCGTTATTAGTGGCTATTCTAAAGAGCCAAGTGGAAAACGATGACGCCCCTGTAAAATTCTTCAATCCTCTGTAAGCGTTCAAGAATGTTTCCTGTAATAGGTCTTCCGCAAGGGACGGATCTTTAACCATTTTGCTCAAGTGTCTGTATATCCTGCCTTCATATTGATCCACAAGGTCTTCAAATGCGTCGAAATCCCCGTTTGCCGCTGATTCCACCAGGTTTTGTTCTTGGGATTTTTGTAAACTCATAATTTAGACGCCGCTCATTCCTGTTTGGATTCAAAAAAATTTCCGTCAGTTTCCAATGATTGAAAATAAGCGTTATATTAAGCCCATGTCAAGGGCAAAGGCCTTTAAGAGTTGTTAATGGTGGAACTCGCGATTAAAATGTTGTATCCTTGGTAACTTAAGAGGTCAACATGGAAGACAACATGGAAGATATGATATTAAAAGCCGCTGAAGCTCTGGTTAAAGCCAAAAACGCGCTTGCCCTTACTGGGGCAGGGATTAGCACTGAATCCGGAATCCCGGATCTATCGCTACCACAAAT
>CAZFJT010000001.1:27108-27782 GCA_964519135.1 uncultured Syntrophales bacterium
TGGAGGCCTCTGGGAACGGGTTGATCCCGGGGAATTTTCCATAGACAGGTTTTTGCAGAATCCCGCTCGGTTTTGGAAGCTGCACCTGTCATTAAAGGCCTCAGGAGATTTCGACCTGGGTTCTGCAAATCCTAACCCGGCCCATGAAGTCCTTGCGGACTTAGAACACAACGGCATTCTCAAATATATCATCACACAGAACGTTGATAATCTGCATCAAAAGGCGGGCTCAAGAGCTGTGGTGGAATTTCACGGCAACATGCTCAGGGCGGCGTGTCTTAAATGCAAGGTAGTCGAAGCCATAGAATTGGTGGAACAAAGGTTGGCCGCGGATTCAGACGCTCCACCAAGATGCGCGGGTTGCGGTGGCGTTGTCAAACCGGACGCGGTTTTCTTTGGAGAAGCTATCCCAGTAGAGGCAATGGAGGTCTCTCAAATTCAATCGAGCCTTTGCGATGTCCTGTTGGTGGTTGGCACATCACTCCAGGTCTATCCCGCGGCCCAGATTCCACTTGCCGTAAAGCTCAAGAATCCCCCTGCCACTGTTATAGAGATCAACATGGTTCCTTCGGCCTTGCACACCCAGGTTACGGACATATTGCTGACCGGCGGCGCGGGTGAGATTCTCACAGCGTTGAATCAAGCGGTTAAAAAATTGACAGATTAATTATTAT
>CAZFJT010000002.1:0-19763 GCA_964519135.1 uncultured Syntrophales bacterium
CCCTTGGGATAGCGGATGCTCTCCACCATCTCCTGTACATCCGCGGGAGGCGGTTGTGTGAGAAGCGAGACCACCACCAGCACTACAAGGTTGAGCAACATGCCGATGGTTCCTATACCCTCACCACTGATTCCATAGAACCAGAATCCATAACCCAGGAACTTGACCTGGATGATGTAGGTGGCGGTAAATATTATACCGGCCAGCATTCCAGCGATTGCGCCTTCTCTGGTCGCCCGCTTCCAGAAAATACCCATGACTATAACCGGGAAGAATGAGGAGGCGGCCAATCCAAAGGCAAAGGCCACCACCTGCGCAACAAAGGCTGGTGGGTATATTCCGAAGTACGCGGCCACACAGATGGCCACCAGTATCATGGTTCTACCTATAATCAACTGTAACCGTTCGGACGCTTGTGGGTTGATCATCCTAAAGTAAAGATCATGGGCGATGGACGACGCAATGACGAGCAATAACCCCGCAGCGGTTGAGAGCGCGGCCGCCAGACCTCCCGCGACAACAAGGCCCACAACCCAGTTGGGCAAGGCGGCAATCTCCGGGTTTGCAAGCACCATGATATCCCTGTCAACATATAGCTCGTTCTCATTATCAGTGGGTGTATTTGCCACCACCATTTGACCGACCGGTCCAGTCTCCCCGTCCTTAAACACGGGTTTGCCTTCAAATGGCGCGCCCGGCCGATATTGGATCTTTCCATCCCCATTTTTATCAAGCCATGCAAGGAGTTTGGTTTCCTCCCAGTTCTTCACCCAAGCCGGGGCCTCTTCATATGTCTTTCCTTCAAGGGTGTTGATCATATTGTAGCGAGCAAATACAGCAACAGCCGGAGCGGTCGTATACAGAATAGCGATGAACAACAAGGCCCATCCGGCGCTTATTCTTGCGGCTCGCACACTGGGAACCGTATAGAATCTGATGATAACGTGGGGAAGACCTGCAGTTCCCACCATCAGGGCAAAAGTAATACAGAACATATCCAGCATGGTTTTCTGGCCGGGTCCAAACGCTCGTGTGTACTCAGTGAACCCAAGATCCGTATTCAACTGATCCATGACTTGCAATAGCCATTTACCCGCATCCGGACCGCTTGCGATGGTGCTTCCGAACCCTATCTGGGGAATTGGGTTACCGGTGATCTGGATCGAGATTGCAACCGCGGCGATGAGATAAGCCAAGATCAAAACGCAGTACTGAGCCACCTGGGTCCAGGTAATACCCTTCATGCCCCCAAGACCCGCGTATATGAAAACAATGATCATACCGATAAAAACACCGGTTGTAACCTCGACTTGCAGAAAGCGGCTGAACACGATTCCAACACCTCGCATCTGGCCGCAAACATAGGTCAATGAAACGAATATCGCGCAAATAAGGGCCACTACCCTGGCCACATTGGAATAGTATCTGTCCCCGACAAAATCCGGGACTGTGTACTTACCGAACTTACGCAAATATGGGGCAAGGAGCATGGCCAAAAGCACATAGCCTCCAGTCCAGCCCATAAGGTACATCGCGCCAGTATATCCCATGAATGATATCAAACCAGCCATGGATATAAACGACGCTGCGCTCATCCAGTCAGCCGCGGTGGCCATTCCGTTGAAATGGGCCGGCACCCCCATTCCCGCCACATAGAATCCCTTTGTGGTGGCCACCCGTGAACGCCATGCAATGATGATGTATATACCGAAACTCAACCCCACCATTATAAAAGTCCAGGTCAGTATGGTCATCCATTATCTCCTTTCAATCTTTCGGTGATCAACCGTATGTTTTGGACGCCAGGCTATTCCCGGACATCGAACTTTCGGTCCAGCCTGTTCATCAAGGCCACATATACGAAAATAAGTATTACAAATGTGATCTCCGCTCCTTGATTCGCGAACCAGTATCCCAACGGAAATCCACCTAGACTGAATTGATTGAGCTGTTGTACGAACAGAATCCCGCAGACATAGGAAACCAAAGCCCAAATGCAAAGGAGAATCAGCACGTACGTGATGTTTTTCCGCCAATACGCTGTCAAGTCTTTTTCCATAGCAACTCCTCCCATTGTTAGTCTTGCCTGACTTCAGTTGTATTAAGCACTTGGTCAGGGCAAAAAACTACTCTATGTCTAATCATTGAGTATACTTGCCCAATGAATAGTCATTTTTGTGGTAGCCGACCAATACCCCTATTGGCCGCAAGGTTAAAGAGAACCGCTTTACCTGACGCGAGACGATCTCGCGTGGGTATACCAGAACATCCAATAAGGATTTCCCGCTAGCCCTCAAAAAGCACTTTGTGTGTACCAGTGATGCAATCGCATAGAGGAACGCTAAGGCATGAATGTCCCGCCATACGCTCTTCAAGCGCGAATTGCCCTACTCATTTTCCCTCTGGTTTCCGGCAGTTTTGAATCGTTAATCAAAAGATTCGCCATCGCGGTTTGCCCCTGACCGCTCTATGGGGTTGAGTCGGCCTGACCGCTTTGGCGTCAGCCATTTTTTCGACCTTCCCTGATAAACCCTGTTGGGCCGATTAATCTCTGCGTGTCATCTCCGTGGTGTTCAGGTGATCATAGAACCGATTCCCCGATCCCTATCCATCGCCGTTCCACGGGTATAACCGCGCGTCAATACTAAGAATCTACCCATAGGCCCGCGCCTTGGGGTGTGTTTCACTATGTTATGTTGGAAAGTCGAGTTAGTTAGTTTAATTGCCTTGGGAACTCTACCAGTATACCTGGCGCCTATTACCATATCTGAATGATAGTCATTAGGCCGTAGATTCTGCTATAAGGAAGGTTTCGCATGATTGCGCTTTCTCAATATTATCTCAACTGCTTTTGCTTGGTCTGTTCGGCGCTTATTGAGCCGTTTCTTTTATAACTCTTGTTTTGGATCTCGTTTCAGTCTTCTTTTTAATCTGTACAATACGCCTAGGTAATGAACTATAGAGATGAGCAACGACCTTGTCAATCCAAAAAAAATACTTTTTCTGGCTAAGTCCCGGCCAATCAGGGGTTTAACTTATTTAACACAATCTGTATCCCGGGCCGAACCATTATCACCCGTATGGATTCACTTAGGCGCCGCCGAGCCTGTTGGTTGTGGGAATCCACGTTTTAATTTCGCGGACCAGTGGAAATGAGCAAAGAATTCTTGCCAACCTGTTATAAAATTGCGACAATTGATTTCTACCTGGTTTCTATGCAGTTCCGGCAAAGGCGTTAATTATCAACGATCAATATGACAACAGTCATCACAAATGATTAAGGCTTGAAGCGTAGAGCTGTTTCCAGTTAATGGAATGTGGCCGCAATTAGGCTAATTATATTGCACAGGCTCTAGTTCCTTCTGACTAACGCGTTTGACTGAGAAAAATGCCAATCTAAAACAGTACGGGGGCCGCTTATGAAATATGAGGAAATATATCGAGAATCGATCGAGAATCCAGAGGCCTTTTGGGGGCGCAACGCCCGGGAAATCACTTGGGACAAGGAATGGGAGCAGGTTTTGGACGCATCCAATCCCCCATTTTACAGATGGTTTAAGGGGGGGGCCCTGAACACCTGCTACAACGCTGTGGACAGGCATTGCGAAGAAGGCAGAGCTCAACAGACAGCGGTAATTTATGACAGTCCCGTAACTGGAGTGGTCCAGAAGTTCACCTATTCCGAACTCAGGGACAGAGTAAGCAAAATTGCAGGCTTCCTTAAGGAGCTTGGAGTTGACAAAGGCGACACAGTGCTGATTTATCTGCCCATGATCCCAGAGGCCCTTATGGCCATGCTCGCGTGCGCGAGGATTGGGGCCGTCCACTCTGTTGTCTTTGGAGGGTTCGCGTCAAGGGAATTGGCTGTCAGGATAGATGACGCAAAACCAAAAGTCATATTATCAGCTTCATGTGGAATAGAGGTCCAAAAGGTTATTGAATATAAGCCTCTCTTGGATGAGGCGATTAACCTCTCTAGCCACACCCCTGATAAGGTGGTTATTAGGCAAAGACCGCAAGCCCAGGCTCAATTGAACCCGGGCAGGGACTTGGATTGGGCGGAGTTGGAAAGTAACGCCCAACCGGCCCAATGTGTTTCAGTGGCCGCGACAGACCCCCTTTACATACTCTATACATCAGGAACAACGGGCAAACCAAAGGGTGTGGTTCGCGATAATGGAGGCCACGCGGTGGCCCTGAAATGGAGTATGAAATACATATATGACATCAATCCTGGAGATGTTTACTGGGCCGCGTCCGATGTGGGCTGGGTGGTCGGACACTCCTATATAGTGTACGCTCCATTGCTGATAGGGGCCACTACCATTATCTTTGAAGGCAAACCAGTGGGGACACCCGACCCAGGGGCCTTCTGGCGGGTGATATCAGAGCATGGTGTCAAGGCCCTATTTACTGCGCCAACAGCAATCAGGGCAATAAAAAGGGAGGATTTTAAAGGGGAGTGCCTGGCCAAATACGACCTCTCAAAATTTGAAACTCTCTTTCTGGCCGGAGAGAGGACAGATCCTGACACATTGAATTGGGCTGGAGAGTTATTAAAAGTTCCGGTAATAGATCATTGGTGGCAAACAGAGACCGCGTGGGCCATAGCAGGAAATTTCAAAGGGCTGGAACTGTTCGCCATCAAACCTGGATCCGCGTCCAAACCTGTTCCAGGGTACAATGTAAAAATACTTGACCCCAGCACGGCTGAGGAGCTCGGACCCAACCAGGAAGGCGTAATAGCGGTAAAGCTGCCTCTGCCTCCGGCCAACCTACCCACATTGTGGAACGATGACCAAAGATTTCTGGAATCATACATGAATCCATTTCCAGGTTACTACTTGACCGGTGATGGTGGATACATGGATGAGGAGGATTATGTCTTTGTGATGGGCAGGGTAGATGACGTAATAAATGTTGCCGGGCACAGGCTCTCAACCGGCGGAATGGAAGAAGTGCTCGCGAAACACCCGGATGTGGCCGAGTGCGCGGTGGTGGGCGCTGATGATGATCTCAAGGGACAAGTTCCAGTGGGCTTTTGTGTGCTCAAGGCTGGAACCGCAAAGGCGCCTGAAGAAGTGATCTCTGATGTTATTCAGATGGTTAGGTCCGAAATCGGTCCAGTGGCTTCTTTCAAACAGGCCGTCATTGTTGAAAGATTGCCTAAGACAAGATCAGGTAAGGTCCTGAGGGCCACTATGAGAAAGATCACAGACGGCCAGGAATTCAATGTGCCGTCAACCATTGATGATCCAACAATACTGGAAGAGATCGGAGCCGCGATCAAAAAGATAGGCTATCCAAAAAAACGTAACTAATCGTTGTAGCCCGTCGGTTATTCGGGGAGTGAAAATACCTGGTATTCCAATTGGAGACGCCTTGTTCAACAAAGGCGATCTCCTTTGACGCTCCCCATTAATCAGCGCATTGTTGTATTAACCCCATATATGGTAGCATTAAACATATAGAACAGATACACCAGACAACTCACGGTGATCCATTTATATCTCACTACAATCGGCTGACTGAATATCAATCTCATCTAATATTCGATATCATACAATTTTACTGTTAATCCAGGGACTTACACCGAAATTCATCTTGGACTCCATTATAGTAAAAGGTTTTGACGCGCTGTGATAACCGGCTTTCATAATGTGTGCTTTCTAGAGTCCATTATACCGTTGCGCATTCAAACAATTAACATTGAAGTTGGGTTGACCGGCGTTCCGATTCGCTGTGTTAATTCGCAGGCTCAGGAAACTTCGCTCATGGGAAGCAGTTCAACCCCTTAAGAATTCAAGCCTCGAAAAGAGAGTCGGTATTAATGAGCTTTTAAAGATATACAAAATTTGGAGTCCGTTTATGGAGAGAATTTTCAAGATTTTCAGACAGCCGGAATTTCAGGGACTCATATTTGCGATCTCTGTTTTGATATTCAATTGGCCTCTTCTCAGATTCTCTCAGCCATCCCAATTGAGATCCTCATTCGTTTATCTTTTTATATGCTGGGCCCTTGTGATCATCGTCCAATTCCTTATTAGCAGGGCTGTGATTTCCGAATCAGAAGATAGAGAAAAACCGAAAACCTAAGGGGCTTACATGCTCAATTCTATCTCTGTTCTGACAGTCTTTTGCCTTTACATGGGGTTCCTGTTCCTTACGGCCTTGTGGGTTGAAAGGCGCTCAGCCAAACGGAGGAGTCCTGTAAACAACGCCCTTGTATATTCACTGTCCCTTGCTGTCTATTGTACAGGATGGACCTATTACGGCAGCGTGGGTAAGGCTGTCACGTCCGGCTTCCTGTTTCTACCCATATACCTTGGTCCAACCCTTGTGATCATCCTGTGGTGGATAACCCTTCGAAAAATGGTGAGGATAAAGACCACCCAGCACATTACCAGCATTGCTGATTTCATTTCCGCGAGGTACGATAAATCTTTGGTTCTTGGCGCGTTGGCCACATTGATAGCGCTCCTTGGCACAATGCCCTATATAGGCCTTCAGTTTAAAGCCATATTCACCACATTCTCAGTGATTACCACAGGCGCGGGAGAAGAGCCGTCCTGGATCGCGAATCATATGAGCCCTGTGGTGGTGGCCCTTGTGGTTGTTTTCACAATAGTGCTTGGAGTGAGGAGACTGGATCCCACAGAGAGACATCCCGGTCTGGTGATGGCGGTCGCGGCTGAATGCCTGGTTAAGCTGCTCGCGTTCCTTGCTGCGGGAATTTTTGTAACATATTTCATGTTTGATGGATTCACTGATATCTTTCAGCGAATTTCCGAAAATCTTCCCAGCAGAGTAACCGAAACATGGGCTGAAAAACAAAACACTCCCATAACATGGATGACTTACCTTGCCTTGGCTATGTCGGCCATCATGTTTCTGCCAAGGCAGTTCCATGTGAGCGTTGTGGAGAATTTTGACGAAAAGCACATAAAGACCGCGATGTGGTTATTTCCTCTTTATATGCTACTGATAAACATCTTTGTGTTCCCAATCGCAATGGCTGGAATCCTCAAGGGATATAGCCATTTACAAGCTGATACCTTCGTCCTGAGACTTCCACTGGATTGGGGACAAAAATGGCTGACATTACTTGTGTTTCTTGGAGGAACTTCAGCGGCCACTGGAATGATCATGATCAGCTCCATCACAGTGGCAACAATGATAACCAACCACTTCCTGTTGCCGATCATTGGCTGGGCGCCTTGGCTCTCCTTCCTTAGAAGGCGATTATTGGGCTGCAGATGGATTGCAGTGGCCACGGTCATCTTGATCGGATTCTGGTTTGAAAGACAGGTTGGCGAATCCTATATGCTTGTAAATATAGGCATTATATCTTTTGCCGCTGCCTTTCAATTTGCTCCGGTGATATTGGGTGGGATTTTCTGGACCAAGGCGAACAAAGCAGGCGCCACCCTTGGCCTGGCCTCGGGATTCCTTGTTTGGCTTTACACCCTTCTATTGCCCGCGTTTGTCAGGAGTGGCTGGATGTCCTATAGCATTTTGGACGCAGGTCCGTGGGGCGTGGCCATTTTGAGGCCTGAACACTTATTCGGCGTTAATGTGGTGGACCCTCTTACCCAAGGCGTCTGCTGGTCGCTCTTCTTCAACTTATTGTTCTATGTGTTGGGCTCTTTGGTATTTGAGCAAAGCGCTACTGAGCAAAGCCTTGCCAGGGAATTCGTGGACTGCCTCACCAAAGGACCAAGGCTCACACAAGGGGCGCAAAGGGAAGCGTACATAGATCTGGATGATAAGAAGCGCATAATTATGGAGATACTCAGGCAGTACTTCCCAGAGGACATAGCGGAATCCATGAAATCCAGAAGCCTGGACGCCGCAGGCGTTTCCTCCAGAGACCGTATTTCAATAGTGGAATTGGCCGAGCTTAATTCGCAGGTGGAAAAACAATTGGCCGGAGCGGTGGGCGCGGCCTCAGCGCGGAAAATACTCTCCGACTCTTTAATGTTCACTGAAAGGGAATCAAAGGATCTTTCCGAAGTATTTGCTGAAATACTTGCAAACCTCAGGGTAACCCCAGAGGAGCTAACAACGAAAATAGACTATTACAGGGAAAGGGAGGCGCTATTGGCTCAGCACGCGGCTGAACTGGAAAAAAAAGTCAAAGAAAGAACAGCCGACCTTGAAACCGCCCAAGAGGAGCTGATTAAACGAGAAAAGCTCTCTGTGCTGGGTCAATTAACCGCAGTGGTAAGCCATGAATTACGCAACCCCCTTGGAGTTATAAGCTTTTCGGCCTTCTATCTTAGCAAAAACATAAAGGAATCCGATGAAAAGATCAAAAAGCACTTGAATCGTATAGAGGAGCAAGTGGGTCATTGCGACTCAATCATAGACGAGCTACTGGATTATACAAGAGTGAAAGAATCCAGACTCGAGCGTGTGGATGTGAATTCGTGGCTGGAAAATGCTCTGGATTCAATAACCATACCGCCTGGTTTGTGGCTATTGAGGAACCTGGGAGAGGGTTTACCCGGAATCACGGTGGACTCGGACAAACTCAGAAGGGTTATAATAAATCTAACTGAAAACGCGCTCCAAGCGGCCCAGGCAAGGCAAGGTTCGGAAAAGAGCGTCTTTTACAAACCCACTGTAAATGTAAGCACATCATTTTCAGGAAATCAGGTTTTAATAAAAATAGAGGATAATGGCGCCGGGATGTCAGAAGACACGTCCAGAAAGGCCTTTGATCCGCTCTTCACGACAAAATCCAAAGGAGCGGGACTGGGGCTCGCGGTTGTCAAGAAGATAGTGGAGGAGCATAGGGGAGCGGTAGAGTTGTCCAGCAAGATAAATCATGGGACGACCGTTACTGTGAGCTTACCGGCGGCCTGACCTAATCCTCTATGCGCATGGTTGATTAGCATATGAAATCCCGACCCATGGGAGGTGATAATGAAAAATAGCATACTCCTGGTGGATGATAATGAGATGTTCGTGGATAGCGCCAGGGATGTATTGGAGGCTGAAGGTTACTCCGTGACCACCGCGGGAGGAGGGGAAGAGGCCCTGGCAAAGGCCATGGATAATGATTTCTGCGTAGTGATAATGGACATCAAAATGGAAGGCCTTAATGGGGTAGCGAGTTTTGTTGAGATGAAGAAACTCATTCCCGGAATAAAGGTCATAATGTGTACGGCCCACCTGGTTGAGGATCTGATTCACAGAGCTGAAAAGGAAGGGGCATTTGCAATCCTTAAGAAACCTGTGAAGATGACTATCCTTTTAGAAGAGATAGAAAAGGCCTGCGGCACAGGGGATTGACTCTTTCATCGCGCAACTGACAAGGAGATTATTAAAAAATGGCAATAAACAAACTGATAAGAAATCTGTTTCAATCCGAGGATGTTAATGATCCCAACGCTAAAACCATTCTCATAGTGGATGATGACGACGGGATGAGAGATAATTTAAAGGATGTGCTTGAGGCCGAGGGTTATGTAACGTACCAGGCGTCCGCAAAGTACGAGGCTGTGGAGCTGGCGGAAAAGGTCATTCCAAAACTGGCCCTGGTTGATCTGAAACTACCGGATGGATCAGGTGTGGCATTAATGGCGGATATTAAGAATTTTGCCCCTGATTGCCTATGCATTCTCATCACCGCGTTCGCTGACGTGGATTCAGCTATCCAGGCTCTGGAGAAAGGGGCTTTTTACTATCTGCGAAAGCCTGTAAAACCGGCTGAACTTATTGAATTGGTAGAGGTGGCATTTGAGACCATAGCCGCAAAAAGGGAGAAGACCGAAGAGGAGAACGCCTTAAGAGAGCGGAACAAAGAGCTGGAAGAGATTGTGGCGCGCCTTAAAAAAGCGTCCCAATAGACCTGTGGTGGGTATTGACGCTCAAAAAACTCCTTGAGCCGCCCTGCTGGCCACATATAAATCTTTCAAGGTCCTGCGTCCGCTTGCCTTTAGTTTTTTCACAAGGTACAGAAACAGATACGCGGCCTGGAACGCGTCACCAAGCGCGTCATGTTCAGCGAAGTTCGGGAGCCCATACCGCTTGGTCAAGTGGCCCAGATTATAACTTATTCCAACGTTGAACCTGTCATAATAGCTGCCTTTTTTTGCTTCCTCATAGGCTTGGGCCAGCTTCATTGAATCAACGCATGGATTGTGCAATGGTCCTCCAAGCAGTTTCTTGGAGGCTCTGTTTATAAACGACATATCCAGGTCCACAAAATGGCCCACCAGCAAAGCCGGGCCAATGAACTCCACCAGATCAGGCAGCACATGGGCCAGCCTGGGCGCGCCCTCAATCTGTTCCGGAGTTATCCTGTGAATCAGGGTGCTAATCTTTGGCATGGATCTTTGGGGATGCACATAAGAAAAAAAATTGTCCCCTGCTGATATTCGTAGATCCTTAATTCTCACTGCGCCTATGGAGACTATCGCGTCCTTTTTTGGACTCAATCCTGTAAGCTCGGTGTCCAATGACACAAACTCGTATTCCTCAATCGGTCTGTTTCTGTTCACTGATTCAAAAAGACCATGATTGCGGATGATCGATTCGTGTAAAGCCTTGCTTCTCCAAAGCCAGCCCATAGTTCTACGCTCTCACCACATTACACCGCATAGGATTGATTCAGGATCAACCAGCTTTTAATCTGATGTCATTCCACAACCTTGAGTTCACTCTTAACAAAGGACTGCAAACGGTTGATTACACCAAAGGCCTCTTTTAGGGTTTGTTTTTCACTGTCCGATAAATCCACAGGGTCTATGTAATTATCCGGCGTCAACCCGGCCTGTAAACGCCTGAACTGATGAACTAACCGCACGTGCATCTGAAATTCATAGGCCTCCCTGGTCTCAGCGTACAGGTCCCTTGGAATATGGTCTCCATTGACCAGACCCACCAGGCGCTCAATGGAATTTGTTACCATAATACCAAGCATTAAGGAAAGCACCCTCGCAAAATCCACAAAAGGAACCAGTCCTCTGGTCTTTATATCCACCCGGTTTTTATATTTTCCATCCTTTTCAACAATAAAGTCCTTGAAAAAACTCAGAGGCGCCTTTGTGGCCAGCGCGTTTTTCGCAAGGTGCATTAGAAAGATGCCCTTTTTTGGCGCGACCTGGGCAATATGGTTCCTCAATTTCTCTGACACCTCAACAGAGCCGTAACCGGGTCGGAAATCAAAGAATATGGTGGAATTAAGAACCGCTTCAGGCTCAGGCGCGGCCATCCACTTGTCAAAGTAACCCTTCCAGGTCTTATATGGCTTTCTCCATGTGGGGTTGGAGGCCATCATGTCTCCAGGACACAGGGGATAACCGCACGCTTCCAAGTGCTTGATAGCTTCATTACCCAAGCGCCTGAAATAGAGCTTTGCTGTCTTTATGTTTTCCCATTCGTCTCCAGGATCCTCGTACAGCAGAGCGTTGTCCTGATCTGTTTTTATTGTCTGCTCTTTTCTCCCTTCACTGCCCATCATCAGCCAACACCATTTGTGGGGCGCAGGACCTATATCGTCCACTAATAGGGAAAGAACCCTTGTGACAATATGATCGTTGAGAACCGCGACCAGCCTGGTAATATTATTGGCCTTTGCGCCCTCATATATCAAAGTTCCCACAATTGAGGGGATCTTCTCAGACAGCGCATAAAGACCCGAGATATTCTTCTGGGCCACGATCTCCCTGAACAAAGAGATTGGTGATGTGCCCTGCTGAACCATTATATCGTGGGCGGTCATCATACCTATTATATTGCCGTCCCTCTCAACAGCCAGATGATGCACCTGCTGATTCATCATCTGCAGCAAAGCGTCAAAGCATAGGGAAGTTGAAGGTATTCTTTTCACCGGCCCTGAAGCTATATCGGTCACAGGCGCTCCATAGTCCAGGCCACTTGCCACCACCTTTGTCCTTAGATCACTGTCGGTTACTATGCCCATCACTTGATCCGACTGGTCCAGCACCAAGAGGGATCCTATATCCAAGGCGGTCATTTTTGCAGCGGCTTCCTTGACAGATTTATCGCCCTTTATGGTTTCAGGGGTTCTTTTAACAATATCGCCAACCTTTGCAGTAAAAAGATAAAGACCTTTTTCAGCCGACGGTGTCTTTTTTGGGTCACGCATGTTCGCGTAAGCCGCGCCTACCATGCCGTCTGAAAAACTCTCCAAAAAGAAGCTTGCAAAAGTGGAACTGGTTTGGACCAGCTTGAGGAAATACTCTGAATCGAGGATATAGCAAAATGTGTCTTCAGCGGCTTCAACAGTGAAATTAGCCAAAGACTGCTTAATAATACCCAGCGCGCCGAAGTACCCTCCTTCACCCCTGAAATCCACCAGTTTCAAGGATCCGTCCGACTCTCTGGTAAGGATTCTCACTGCGCCCCTGGTTATCAATTGAAAGGACTTTACATTGCTCACTCCCTGCTCCAGGATTATGGTCCCCTTTTCATAGAAGTCCTGGGTGAACCTTGGAGCGTATTCCTTCAGTATGGATTCTTCCAGATCCCTGAATGGCATTGCATGTTTAAGAAACTCCAGCACCGCTTCTTTGTCGGCTTTGTGAGCGTTATCCTTTTCGCCCATATGGCCCCCTTTAGAACGATTTCCCCTTGGAACGCATTCCTTTACACTAATCCGGCCCTTATAATATCTCGTTAATTTTCAACTCATTACTCCAGGGCGTTAATGTAATGCAATTTTAGTCTGAATCCAACGGCAATTGATTCGGTTATAAATAAATATCACCGTTGAATATCCTGGGCAATAGAGACTTATCCTCCATCGGCCACAATAGGCAGGGGCCGCCTTGCAGAAACATTCAGCTCCTTTGCCAGAAATTCCATGAGCTTCTCTATAACTGAGAAGGAAAATTTCAGGGTTTTCCTCTCCAGGTCGGAAAGTTCCCGTGGATGAATGAAATATTCAGGCGGCTCACCACTCTCGATTGTCCTGAGTTGATGAACAAAACACAGGTGCAAATCGTATTCATAGGCGTGACAAGCGTCAGTATAAATATCTTCTGGTATGCGGGAGTTCTCAACAAGGGCCCTAAGCCTTTCAAGGGTGTTGGTTTCTCTTATTCCGTGGGTAAGGGCCATGATCCTGGCAAAATCCACAAAAGGAGACAAAGCCCTGGCCTTGATGTCCAAAAGATCGGTATGCGCGCCGTCCTTTTCAACCAGATAATCGTCGTAGAATGACAAAGGGGGCACATTAATCAGACAGTACCTGGCAAAATATTTCAGGAATAGGGGATATCTACGGCTGCGCATTTCCACGTGGCTTCTCAGGTTCCTTGCCATCACCCCTTCACCAACCAGGCTTCTGAAGTCGAAAAACGTCATCGACAGGTAAATGTCCGGGGGTTTAGGAGACATGATCCATTCATCATAATATTGGCGCCAGACGGTCCATGTCCGCCTCCACCTGGCATTTGACGCCATGTTGTTGTTCTTGGATCTGGGAAAACCTGAAAGTCTCAAATGCTTGTTGGCCTCTTCAGCCATTACACTAAAATATTCTTCTGCTACTTCATTAACTTTGGGATCTTCTGATTCCCCATAGGCCAATCCATTATTCTGTTCAGCTCTGAACGTTTGTTCTTTTCTCCCCTCGCCGCCGAACCCCAGCCAGTCAAATCGCGTAGGCGGTGGACCCAGGTCCCTCTCAATCAGGATCAACATTCTCTCCAAAATGCTGTCAGTGAATACTGTGAGCATCTGCGAGATGTTTCCGGCCCTTGCCCCGGCTTCCACAAGGCTTCGCACAATCACAGGGACCTTTCTTGCGAGATTGTGCAGCCCGGACACCCTGCGCTGGGATGAAATCTCCCTGAATAGAAACAGAGGGGATGATCCAATATGGGCCATAAGATCCGCGGAGTTCACAATTCCGGCTACCCCGTTGGAGGTCTCTATTACAACATGGTCAACTTTGTTCTCCATCATTGCGATGATGGCTTCGAAACTAAGCGCGGGCGCTGGAATGGAAACCACCGCCGGATTCATTATCCTTTCAACAGGAGTTGTATATTCCAGCCCTTTGGCCACTACTTTCTTTCGAATATCAACAGTTGTTAATGATCCCTTTATCTTTTCATCCGAGTCTTTGATCAAGACGCAAGTGAGACCATGATCGGACATAAGAGCCGCTACGTCTTTTATGGCGCAAGACCCGTTCACGATCTCAGGCTTGGCCTTTACCATGTCTATGGCCCTGCTGTTGAAAAGGTAGAAAGTCTCTTCAGACCTCACACTGACCTTGTTGAGCCTGTGTTCGGAATATGCGGCAAGGATCACGTCCTCTGAAAGTCTCTCCTTATAGAAATCCTCAAAGGCTTGGCGCCGGGACACCAGATCTAAAAATACAGCTTTTTCTATTAAAATGCAGAAGGTGTCCTCAACAGCCTCCACAGTAAAGCCTGCCCTCTCTGATTTTAAAAGGGAAGAAGCGTCAAAGGACTGGCCTACGCCTCCATACTCCTTTAGGGTCAGGTTTTTTGCGTCACCGTGGACATAGGCTTTAACCCCACCGGTTTGAACAACGTATAGATAGTCGGACTCAGTAACATCCTGCACAAGAATCAATTCACCTTTGGGAAACACATCCAAAAGACATGCCTTTGACAGGTCGTCAAGAGCTGTTTCGTCCAACTCGCTGAAAGGTAGAGTATTTTGGAGAAACTGACGCACTCCTTTGGGAATCGTCCTGTGCAGATGAGTCCTCTGGTCCATCTTTCCTCACTGAGGTTTATTGAACCCACAGGTTCATGTGAACGTGTTATTTAGAATAGGTTTCTATCGTGATTTTAAAAGTTTATAGCGATCCCAGGGAGCGCTTACAATACTTCTTGGATAAGCCTGTACGCTTATTTTTTTGTAATGAGGACTTTTCAGGAGACGCAAAAGGATTCAACACAAAGAGCGTTTGAATAATCTTTATCCAGCGCATTCCGGTCCCGCGGATCTTTCATGTGAATAGACTGCGCCTTTATCAGCTCACTATAATTGTACATTACCTTATCTTAAACGCAAGCCCCTGGCAATCTGGAAGGGGTTTTATTTCAAAAGTATGGCAAGTTTTTACACATTTATTGACCATAAAAAATCTTTTACCTTATTCCATTGGTGGAAAAAATTTGTGGCGTCATCGCGCTGGCTCGTGTAAAGTGGCCTCTAGTGAGTAAGGGATTCCGGGACATTCAAATTGATCCTGAAGCATTGTTTGGAGACAAATGAGCCAATGGCCGCCAGGGGGTTATGACGCCTTGGAAGCTCAGGATCCAATGACGACTATTCTATTTATTTTTGGTTCCGGAATAAACTGTGTCTTTTTTTCATTTATAACCATTCGCTCGAGAATATACTAAGAGTGTGCGCATCAGCCGGGATCGTCTCTCCCTATTGGAGCGGGAATGGGATCACATGACCGTGTAATTCCCTTTGACAAGGTCCCAGCGCACGCGGGTCAAGAACTGGGCAGGTTATTGCGTTTGTTTGGACAGCCCTTGTTTCAGCGACACCAGGCGACCGCTCGTAAAAATAAATAACGCGGCGTTTAGGTTTTTTGTTCACCAGCCTTTGTTTTTCTCACATTGCCGGAAACCGGCCCCAACCCATTGAATAAAGGAGGTTTTCGAGATGGACAACGCTCCCAAGCACTATGACGCTCACTTGGAAGAGTTCAAAAAGGTTGCCTATGTGAAAGGGATGGAAGAGTACCAAGATTTGTACAAAAGATCCATCGACGATGCGGACAACTTTTGGGCTGAAAAGGCCCGGGAATATCTATCTTGGTACAAGGAATGGGATAAGGTCCTGGAGTATGACCTGGTAGAAGGGAATATATCCTGGTTCAAAGGGGGCAAGATCAACGCGAGCTATAATTGCCTGGACAGGCATGTAGGCAAGCTTAACAATCGTGTCGCGTACTTTTGGGAAGGTGACGACCCTTCCGAATCCAAGGTTATCACCTTTCTGTCCCTTTATAAGCAGGTGAATAAATTTGCGGCCGCGCTTAAGGCCAAAGGAGTTCAAAAAGGGGACAGGGTAATCATCTATCTGCCCATGATAGTGGAGCTACCTGTGGCAATGCTTGCTTGCGCAAGGATAGGCGCGGTGCACAGCGTTGTTTTCGGAGGCTTCAGCGCGGAATCCATAGCCAGCAGAATCCATGATTCCGGGGCAAAGACCGTTATCACTGTTGATGGAGGGTACAGGGGAGGCAAGGCCCTGCCCTTGAAGAAAAATGTGGACGAAGCTTTGGCGAACTGTCCTGATGTGGAAACAGTGATAGTTTTCGACCGGTGCGGTTTGAATCCCACTTTAAAAGAAGGTAAGGAATTCTGGTGGCATGAATTGATCGCTGATCCTTCGCTGCCCGATTATATAGAGCCTGAGCAAATGGACTCAGAGGACCCCCTGTTCATATTGTACACCAGCGGCAGCACAGGCAAACCCAAGGGCGTTCTTCATACTCACGGCGGTTACCTGCTCCACGCGGCCATGACCTGTAAGATCACCTTTGACATCAAGGAACATGAAACCTTTTGGTGTACGGCTGACATAGGCTGGGTAACAGGTCATACTTACAGTGTGTACGGAGTTCTTTGCAATGGTTTCACCAATGTGCTCTTTGAGGGCATTCCCACATATCCGGGCTTTGACAGGTATTGGCAAATTGTAGAAAAGCTTCATGTGGAGAAGTTCTACACAGCTCCCACAGTAATAAGGTCATTGGCAAAAGAAGGACCCGACCCTGTCAAAAAGCACGACATTTCTTCTCTCAAACTTCTGGGAACAGTTGGTGAGCCCATCAACCCAGAGGCTTGGAGATGGTATTACACCCACGTGGGCAGAGATTGGTGCCCTATAGTGGATACATGGTGGCAAACCGAGACAGGTGGGCACATGATGACTCCACTACCGGGAGTGTCACCTATTAAACCGGGGTCATGCTCGCTTCCATTCTTTGGAGTGGACCCTGTGATTCTAGACCCGGACACAGGGGAGGAGATCAAGTACCCTGATCAGGAAGGCGCTCTTTTCATCCGCAAGCCTTGGCCGGGTATGATAAGAACCGTGTTCGGCGACCATGAACGCTTTAAGGAAACATACCTTTCAAGAATGCCGGGCATGTATTTTACAGGTGACGGCGCCAAAAAGGACGAAGATGGTTATTACTGGATAACGGGCCGTATTGACGATGTCATTAACGTTTCAGGCCATCGAATGGGAACCGCTGAAGTGGAATCAGCCCTTGTGCTTCACGACAATGTGGCTGAAGCCGCGGTTGTTGGATTCCCTCACCCAATAAAAGGACAGGGAATTTATGCGTTTGTGACCGTTAATACAGGTATTCCCAAAACCGATGAACTGAAAAAAGAGCTGATCGGGCTCGTAAGGACCCAGATCGGACCAATCGCCTCTCCTGACGCCATCCAATGGGCTGACGCCCTACCAAAGACCAGGAGTGGAAAGATCATGAGGAGAGTCCTTAAAAAGATTGCCGCAGGAGACGTAAAAGACTTGGGCGATATCACCACAATGGCCGATCCCACTGTTATGGACAGCCTTGTCAATGACAGGGTGGTAATAGAATAGAGGACTGGGATAAATAGTTTTGGGTGTTCAATGTGGAATTGGGCGCCCATTGCCGATTCAACGGCGTCTGAAAACGGTATCGAGCCTTAAAACAGGAGTCATTCAGGCGCCGTTTATTTCATTGGGACCATATTGGCTCTTGGTTTCCCATATCGGCCATCATACAGAGCCCTGAAATTATTATCTCAGGCCATCAATTATTTGAAGAAGCTTACCCACCTCTATTGGCTTTTCCAGAACAGAATCCACACCATGCTCTTTTATATCTTGGACCTCTTCTATTTCTCCTCCCCATCCGGTGAGTAATATGAAGAGCGGTTTATTTATACCTTTTTCCAGGCATATTCTCTTGATTTCAGCGGCCAACTGGCGCCCGTTCATGCCAGGCATTGCCAGGTCGCTTATGATAACATCCACTTCATTATCATTAAAAACCCTGAGGGCTTCCTCACCAGACAATGCGGTAAACACTTTTTGGCCCCGACTTGAAAGCCCATTTTGAATAAGGTCTATAATAGCGGGATTGTCATCAATTGCCAGAATATTTAGACTTATCGGGGTATTATGCTCTACCTCTTCTTTTTTCGTCGTCAGAGGGCCGGAATCCATAGGGATTGTTACCTTAAAGGTGGTCAACACACTCGGCCTGCTTTGAACTGTGATTTCTCCACCGTGTCGCCGGACAATCCCGTAGCAGCTCGACAGGCCCATTCCTGTTCCCTTCGGTCCCTTAGTGGTCCAAAACGGGTCGAATACCTTGGCAAGATGATCTTTATCTATGCCTATTCCATTGTCCTGAACTGTCAAGACAACCTTATCGTCAACCACTCTTGTCTCCAGCCGCATTTCGCCCCCTTGCTCCAGGGCTTCAGCCGCGTTTTTTATCAAATTCACGGCCACTTCAAATAATTCTCCGTCATTTCCTTTTATAAAACATCCTTTATGGAGATCGTGGTTCAACTCTATGAACAGTCCATCCTTTTCAGGTTGGGTCTTCCACCAGGGCTTGCTCATCTCTATAGCCTCGCCGACCACTTCAGCCAGATCGAAAACCTTATGGTCTCCCCCATAAATTGAGCTTCTAACCCTGGCATAGTCCTGTAATCTTTTAACTGTGTGAGCGCCGAGCTTCGAACTTTCAACTATTTGGAGTAGATTCTCCCGGGCCTGGCCCAGATTACCCAATTGCAAATCAGTCAAGGCCAATTGGGAACATCCCAAAACTATCTGAAGAAGATTATTGAAGTTATGGGCCACTCCACTGGCCAATTCCCCAACAGCCGTTATTCGCTCATTATTAAGTATATTCTCTTCAGCCATTTTCCTATCGGTTATATCAAAGGAGAGTATCTGGGCCACTTTCTTACTCGTCCCAGGCAGTTCAAGAGGGCGGACCTCTGAAAACAGCCATCTTGAGCCTGAAGGAAATTCCACCAGATCCTCCACATCAAGGGGCGCCTGAGACTCTATGGCCTGCTTTATCCTGTCCGTGTATTCCTCCCACATTTCCGGATGAAGTTCCTTCATTGTTTTCCCGATAAAGTCCTCGGGCTTTCCTCCAAACAATTGGGCCACTGTTGAATTCATCATCCGGCATCGTCCATCAATGTCATATATTGAAATAAACAAACCCGGGCTCTGGAAAATTGTTCTATATTTTTTCTCACTTTGTTCCAGGGCTATTGCCGCCTTCCTGCTTTCGGTAATATCCGTGGACACTCCGCACAAACAGATCGGCTCTCCCAGCTCGTCCTTGACCACCAAAGTGCGGCAATCCATTATCAATTCATTGCCGTACTTGTCATAGTTGAGGACTTCACCTCTCCAAAAGCCTTTAGTCAATGTATTCTGTAGAATATTCTTTTGGGACACATAATTTTCAGGGTCTTCACCAAAGGCTTCTATGGACTTGCCCAACAATGAATCATCTGAAAAACCGAACACTTCTCTCTGGACCTGATTCACATAGGTAATCACCCCTGAAAGATCTGTAATAGCCACATGGTCCTTGATCTGATCAAGAACTATGGCCCTTAATTTAAGCTCCCCTTCTGCAATTTTTCGCTCAGTGATATCAGTGTGGGTTCCAACCATCCTGATGGGCTTACCCTCCTCATCCACAGCCCCTATGCGTCCCCTTGACAAAATCCAGACCGTGTTGCCGGACT
>CAZFJT010000002.1:19773-23858 GCA_964519135.1 uncultured Syntrophales bacterium
CTTGTCCAGCATACGAAACTCAACTTCATAGTCAGGGACTTCGCCTGATAGATATCTATTCAGGCGATCCATAACAGAGTCCACATCTTCCGGACGCACCAGGTCTTTCCATCCTTCAAAATCTTTTGGGAAATCTGGGCCAATGTATCCGAGCATCCTGTAAAAGGCGGGGTTCCTGTATACCTGTCCAGTTGAAATATTCCAATCCCAGATACCGTCATTGGTTGCTTCCATCACAAGCCGGAATCTCTCTTCATTCTCCTTTAGGAGGTTTTCGGCCTTTTTCTCTTCTGTCACATCCCTGAAAACCAGAACAGCGCCGATTATGGCGCCGTCTTTCGCGAGTATTGGGGCGCCGCTATCAGCAAGGATAAACTCTGTTCCATCCCTTTTAACCAGTACGGTGTGGTTTGCCAGACCCACTACAGCCCCGCTCTCCAAGGCCTTTTCAACAGGATTCTCAACAGGCTTTCTGGTATGCTCGTTTATTATATGGAATACTTCTCCAACAGGCCTTCCTAAAGCCTCTTTCTCACCCCAACCAGTAAGATCTTCCGCAACCTTGTTCAGGGACATGACTCTTCCCTGGGTGTCCACACTAATCACTCCGTCCCCTATTGATCGCAAGGTTACCGCAAGTCTCTCTTTCTCCTCTTCTAAAGCCGCGTCAGCGATCTTTCTATCGGTTATGACTTGAAAATAGACTGATATTCCATCCTCAAACGGGTACACCCTGACCTCATACCAATTAGCATACGGCTCTACACCGAAGTAAGTCTCAAACACAATTGTGCGCCTCTCAGATGCGGCCGCCCTGTAATTTTCCTCAAAAATTGAACCCTTTGCCTCAGGAAAAGCTTCAAATAGACGCCTGCCGAGAACTTCCTCCCGTTTTCGGCCCAAAAGCCTCTCAGATGCGCTGTTGAAATAGGTTACAACCAAATTACGATCCAAAATGAAAAACCCCTCACTTATACTCTCAAGGATACTGGAGAGGTTTTCCTTATTAGCCATCAGCCTGGTTTCCATTCGTTTCTTGTACAAAGCCAGTTCAACGCCCCTTTTCAATTCATCACCGGAAACCGGCTTTTCAATAAACACAATCGGCTCATCAGGACTTCCATCAATTATTGCGGCCCCAGTGGAGTTGTCTCCCAAATAGATTATTCCGGCTTTGATATAAGGGTCGGCTATGGCTTCCAATGCTCGTCTTTTGGATTCTTCTAAATCGTCAATATCCACTAGTATCACGTCGGCTTGATATTCCCGAACAGCCTGTGGAATCTCATTTACCGCTGATACCTTGCCCACAACATTATGGCCCCACTGGACAAGGTATTCCTCCAGTTTCTCCACAAGTGTTAAATCATTTGCGCATAACAGCGCCCTTATAGGAGTCACAATATACCTCTTTTAGCCGGCGCGCTCATTGAAGAACCAGCTATTATTTATTCAACCGGATTATTTTTAGCCCAGGAGATGAAAAAGGTCTTCAGCAATGTCATCTAAAATCATTGGGCCCTTACTCACAACAATTGGGTCAAATCTTCACTAAAATATTTATAATATTATATTTATTCTTTTTGTCCAGGTCAAAAGGACATTATGAGGTAAGCATTCCCTCTTGCAGGGGAAGCGGTGTGAGTTGCGTCGGTTGGGGGAGTCCGATGAGCGAAGTTTACTGAGCCTGCGAATAAAACACAGCGAATCGGATCTCCCGCCAAGAGGCGCAAGGCGGCGCCTAACTGAATGCATACATTATGATTGAGGGACGCTATAATATTGTTCAAAGACAGCAATTAAATATCAACCGGACTTTTCACTTTGAATCGTATGATCGCCTGAAAACCTCGTTCAGTATTTAGTTCCAGACTACCGTCCAATTGTTCGGCCAAAACACTTACTAGTCCAAGACCTACGGTTCCAATGTTCGCGGGGTCCAGCTCATGAGTCACTCCAACTCCATTGTCAATCACTACAAGCTCCAGGTCGCAATCTGAAATGGAAGCCAAAGATATCTTAAGCCGACCACCTGCTTTGTGTTTTAAGCCATGTTGGAAGGAATTTGAAACCAGCTCTGTCAAAATCAACCCAAGCGGTATTGCAGTATCAAGGCCAAAAGCTACATCCTCGATATCCTGGTTTATTTCTATCTCCAAGCCCACTGTCATGTAAGCGGGGATTAGATGATGAAGGAGACTCTCAATATATTCAGGCGCCCGTATGTTAGCAATATTTTCAGATGAATAGAGCAATTCGTGGGCCACAGCCATTGACCGGATTCTATGCTGACATTTTTTGAACATTTCCATGTGAACGTCATCAGCGGCCATTTCAGACTGTATATTGAGAATGCTGCTTATTACCGCCAAATTGTTCTTGACCCTGTGGTGAATTTCCCGCAATAGGGCTTCCTTCTCTTCAAGGGAAGCTTTTATAATAGCGCTGGCCTCTTTTTCACCGGTTATGTCTCTCCCAACCTCAACTATGCCTTCAATGGCGCCGGCTTCATTTCTAACAGGATACCCCTTAAGGCGCCAATACCTTCCATCAGGTGTTTGAATTTCTCCAGCTTCCACTTTTCCGGTTTTAAAGGCCCTTTCAGGAGGGCAGTCCGGACACCTCTCAGTTCTGTTGTGCCAGATTTCAAAGCAGTATTTCCCTTTTAGTGATTCTGAGGTCTCATTTACCGATTCACCTGAAACCTTGTTGGCCCATATGATTCTTCCCTCCCTGTCCTGGTAAGCCACCAGATCTTCAATCGCGTTCAGGATATTTCTCTTTTGGGCTTCTGATTCCTCCAGTATTTTATTTGCGGATTCCAATTCTTCCTTAACTTGACTGTACTCTGTGATCTCCAGGGTAAAAACTATTCCTTCTTCTATGACTCCATCGTCTCTTATTAGGGGAACAGCCTTGTTTTGATACAGTCGATTTTTATAACTGACAATGTACTCACTGGAAACACCGTCAAACACCTGCCTGCAATGGCGTTCCACCACCCTAGCCACATCTTCTGGGAATACCTCGAATACTGTCTTTCCAATAATCTGAGCGGGATCAAGGCCCACTTCAAGAAGCCCTGCGCCTCCACAGTGATTGTATCTTAAGTCCTTATCAAACAAGAACAAAGCGCCCCATGGATAATTATCCAGGATGCGCCTATATCTCTCCTCACTCCTCCTTATCCTCATATCCGCGTCATGCTTGTATATGGCCAGATCTATGGCGTTACTCAGCTCCGGAACATTTACAGGCTTTGTAAGGTAACCATATGGTCTTGTGGATTTAATTCTATCCATTAATTCGGTCATTGAATAAGCGGTTATGTATATCACCGGTATGTCGGCTCTTTTTCTTATTTCCCCTGCCGCCTCTATACCATCCATTTCTCCCTTGAGCTTAATGTCCATGAGAACCAAATCCGGTCTATTTTCTCTGCAAAGCCGGATAGCTGCTTCACCGGTTCCCACTGGTCCCACAACCTCATATCCCATACCGCGCACAGAGTGTTCCATGTCCTTAGCCAGTAAGGCCTCATCCTCACAAATCAAAATCGATTTCAGATTTCTCCTGGTATACGGATTATCCATGATCGTCCCTAGTGTCTATTTTTGATCTTATGAATAGTTGACCAGAGCGCTAGGATAATTACCCACACTGAATTGACTCAAAGACCACCTGCTCAATTGGCCATATCTCTGCGCTGTTATAAGGATATCAGAAATCAAAAAACATTTTTTCCGATTTCCCACTCTCTTGGAGGACACATTTGTCAAAATGCCTTTTAGCGCCAAATCTAATAAAATATTTTTAGGCTATACATAATAAAGTTTCGCGGGCTAAATTCCCGGCTATTTGTTTCTCAATCAATAGCTATCAAGACAATTTGACTATGTATTTAATGCAATCAGATTTCTGAAAATCATACCATCTTCATAATAGATTATATCGACAGTAGAGCCAAGAGAATTATTTCATTTTTCGCAGGATCCTCTAAGGCCGGGATAAAGCTTTTCAACACAATCCGGACATAATCCATGGCTGAACTGGGCCTGGGAACGGTCGCTGATATAAGATTCCAC
>CAZFJT010000003.1:0-9339 GCA_964519135.1 uncultured Syntrophales bacterium
GTTCCTGGGACTGGCGAATATTGGTTCAGGCGCAATAAAGGGACTATCTCCGGAAAGAAGGTTTTCCAATTGAAGGCCAACATTTATGAATCCCCCCACTGTATGGTACGTATCGTTCACCCGATCATGCGCGGCCTCGTATCTCACTGAGAACATCCCGTCTCTGGACTTAAGTTCAGCTCCTCCTTTGTACCCATAGACACCCGCGCCCGAGCTGAACCTGTAACCAGCCGCGTGCAGCCTCAAATCAGGCCCGCCTCCGTATAATTCGTGGGAGTAACCGGCCTGGAAATCGTAATTATCCGGGCCTCTTCTGAACGCGTTTGCCAATACATTGCTGTTGAAGAGATTTCCGTACCAGTTAAAAGACAAATCAACAACATCCCTTCCAGGAAGCAGCGCGGCGAATTCAGCTCCCACTCCGCCGGAATCATACCATTTGCTTCCAAGCCTTGTTGTGTCGTAAAACGCGTTAACGCCTATTAAGGTATCATTACCGAGTATGGTCCTGTACCCACCGCCCAATGAAAGATCTATTCTGTGATTGGCCCCTCTTGTGACAGTCTTCCAGAAATCACGCCATTGATTATGAAACTGCCCGAAAACAATGGAGGATTTTCCCAGTTTCACGGGCTGGAGAAGTTCCAAGGATAAGCGGCCGGACTCCACGCCATCGCCGAAGCTGTAGAGGTAACCGGCCTTCAGATTAGGGATATTAGGCAGTATACCTTGAAACATCCGGGGTGTGAGTAGAATGGAGTCCTGTTCCCTGGGACCAATAAGTCCTCCCATAGGTTGAGACAGAGGGTTGGATGGTCCGGATTCAAAGGGGTTTATGGCCGAGCCGATACTATTGGGGGCCATGTACGGCCTTTGCCCTACATTTTGTGCAAATGTTGGAGAGTAAATATAAAACAAACTTATGATGACAAGAACAAACTTGCCCGCTAGTCTTGAGGCGCCCATACCCTCTCCCCTGTCAGCGTTATAATATCCCTATCAACAAAGGAACCTTTAACGCTAGAATTACATTAAATACTTATTTTATAATACTAAAATATCAGAGTTAACCTGACCGTGTCAACAGAAATTCCTTTACTCAAGCAATCACTCTTTTAAGGGAAATAGTATGAGCTATGGCTGGTTGGCTGGATTCCAATGAGCGAAGTTTCCTGAGCCTGTGAATTTACACACAGGGAATCGGATCTCCAGCCAAAAGGGGCAATGCAGCGCTTAAGTGAATAATTGTGATTATTTTCTGGAATCTAATTGACCAGGTGGTCATTTTTGTGTACTTTTAAGGCCCAACTTCTCCAATGGAGCAATATGATAATGGAAACGCTAATGAATTGGCTGCGAGAGGTCAGGTTTCAATTTCTGACCCTGTCTTTAGCCCTGGTATTTCTAGGCGCCTCAATAGGCTTTGCAGAAGGTCAGTTTTACATTGGCAGGGCGCTTCTGGCGCTTATCGGTTTGATGCTTTTGCACGCAAGTGTGAATGTGCTCAATGATTATTCGGATTATCATACAGGCATAGACTTCAATACAGAGCCAACCCCATTTTCCGGGGGAGGTAGAATGCTGGTTCAGGGCAAGATACAGCCACGAGCCGCGTACTTCTTTGGAGTATTGTGCATATTTTTAGCGGCCGCGATAGGGCTATACCTTATGTGGCTTTCTGGAATATGGCTTTTACCAATATTGCTCATTGGGGCTTTTTCCACGTACTTCTATACCACGGTCTTGGCAAGGCGCATGCTGGGGGAGCTCTTCGCAGGTTTGGGGCTGGGCCTTCTTCCGGTTATGGGAGCGGCCTATGTTCAGGTGGGGTATTACCCGGCTTCTTCTATTGCGGCTGGATCGGTAGCGGCAATACTGACCTTTAATCTTTTGCTCTTAAATGAGTTCCCTGATTATGAGGCTGATCTTAAAGGCGGTAGGAAAAACCTGCTCATAGGATTCGGTAAAGAGGCCGCGGGCAAGGTTTATTCATTATTACTGGGAATAATGTACATTTGGATAATAGTGGCGGTTTTTGTGGACCTAATGCCTGTTTATTGCCTTTTGGGGCTCCTTACATTGCCGTTGGCGTTAAAGCCGATCAAATGGGCCTGGTACACTATTGAAGATCATGAGGCCATGATCCCCGCTCTTGGAACGAATGTAATGACAAATTTGGGGACACAGTTTCTTCTGGGTGTTGGATTTATTTTAAGCGTCTATTTTTGATTCTTTGTAAGAATACTTCCAGGCCGTCTCTTTGGATTATCGATTTAACTTCCTTTCCATAATTGCCTTATATATCTTAGTATTGAAATATCGTCATCCAAATACAAGGAGTCCCAAATGCTCGAGAGAAATGACACCATTGTGATCCTGATAGACTTCCAGGAAAAGCTCATGAGGGCAATGAGCGATAAGGAAGACCTCACAAAAAGCGCTGAGAAATTGGTAAAAGGCTCGGTAATACTAGATCTTCCCATCTTATGGACCGAGCAGAATCCCAAAGGTCTTGGGAAAACCATTCCAGAAGTGTCCCAGCACCTGGGCGCATACGGCCCGCCTTATGAAAAGCTGGCTTTCAGCGCATGCGGAGAATCGGATTTTGTGAGCAAACTGAAAGAAATGAATAGAAAACAGGTCCTGATAGCTGGAATAGAATCCCATGTTTGCGTGTGCCAAACAGCCGCGGATCTCATTGGAATGGGATACGAAGTTCAGGTGGTTGCAGACTGCACATCATCAAGGACATTGGCTGACAGAACCCTGGGATGGGAAAGGATCAAGGGATTGGGAGGAACATTGACCAGTGTGGAAATGGCGCTGTTTGAATTACTGAAAAGGGCTGAAGGCGAAGAATTCAAGAAAATGCTCCCTGTGATTAAGTGACGCGCCTGAACCAAGGATACTGGGATGACGGAAATTAGTGAAGCTAAGATAATGATTGTGGATGATGAAGAGGATATGCTTCATTTACTGGAAAGGGCCGTAAGAGCGGACCTTGGATGTGAAGTGACCATTAGTCCCAGCGCTTCGACCGCCCTGGGGATAATCGAAGAAGCCCCCTATGATGTGGTCCTCTTGGATATAAGAATGCCTGGAATGGATGGGATGGAGGCCTTGGAAAGGCTCAAACAGAGGCAAAAGGATCTTACCATTGTAATGATGAGCGGCCACGGGACCATAGACCTCGCTGTGGAAGCCATGAAAATAGGGGCGTACGATTTTCTCACAAAGCCCTTTGATCTGGATAAGGTTATGCTTACCCTTGGCAAGGCTGTTGAGAGGAGTTTGCTTCTAAAGCGCAACAAGGAGCTACAGAGCAGAATTAGGGAGAAGGAAGTATTCCATGAACTTGTGGCCGGCAGTCCGGCAATGATCAAGACCTTTGAAAAAATAAATCTATTCAGCAAAACCAATGAGACGGTTTTAATAACAGGACCTTCAGGAGCGGGTAAAGATCTCGCGTCAAGGGCTATACACGCAGCCGGTCCAAGGGCGGACAAGCCGTATATTGCCGTGAACTGTCCCAATCTCCCTGAGAGCATTCTTGAGAGCGAGCTGTTTGGCTATAAAAAGGGCGCGTTCACAAACGCGACATCAGACAAAGACGGCCTGTTCTGGGAGGCCAGAGGTGGAACCATATATCTGGACGAGATTGGTGATATCTCAATTGGGCTTCAAACAAAATTGCTCCGGGTTTTGCAAGAAAAGGAAATTAGACCATTGGGCGCCAATAGGCCGGTCAAAATAGACGTGAGAATCATAGCTTCCACCAATCAGGATTTAGGTAAAAAAATGGAGGAAAAACTCTTTAGGGAGGACCTGTTTTACAGGTTAAATGTGCTGGCCCTGGAAATGCCTCCACTCAAGGATCGAAAGGAAGACATTCCTCTTCTAGTGGAGCATTTTTTGAAAAAATACTGCAAAGAGTTTAACAAGGATCTGAAAAGGTTGGCGCCTGAATTAGACCAGCTCATTAAGAATCATCCATGGCCCGGAAATGTCAGAGAGCTGGAAAATATTATCAGGAGGGCGATCCTGCTTTGCAATGGTGATGTTATTGAGCCTGAAGACATAGAATGGTCTGATAAAAACGATGAACAGTGTCTTGTGAGTGAAGACATCAGAGACCTGCCGTATAAAAAGGCCAAGGAGGTGGTTTTGGAAAGATTTCACCACGAGTACTTAGGCGCGGCTCTGACTTCCAAAAATGGTAATGTCACCCAAACCGCAAAGGAGCTAGGGCTTGAAAGGCAAGCTCTCCAACAGGTTATGCGCCGTTATGGAATAAAATCTAAGGATTTTCATGATAAGCGGTAGTGCGCTCTATTATGGAGTTATCCGGGTGACAGACCATCCTGGGCGTGATATTTAATATTCAGTGTTATAACAATCGATATGAATACAACAAAAGAAATCATTATTGTTAAACCAATCCCATCAAAGGCAGCGTTAGCCGCAATTTTTGTAGGGTTTTCACTGTTTGCCCCTGAATATTGCTGGGCCTTGCAAACACACTCCTCCCCTGAAGGCCTGATAGCCCATCAGCTTGCCCATGTGTTGTTCGGAATGAGTATGGCGGTCTTGGCGTACTGGCTTGAGTCCAATAATTTCGTTATTGAAAAGGGATGGAAGCGTATACAGATATCGTGTGTTCTGTTCCTACTTTGGAATGTGGTGGCTTTTACCGGCCACTTTGTTGAAAGCAGGTTGGCCTCGGATCTTATAACAGGTCCAAAGGGATCTTGGAATCAGCGCTTGATCGTTGGGGATGAACCCTATGCCTGGGCCTATTATTTCTTAAAGCTGGATCATTTGATCTGCGTTCCTGCGATACTTTTCCTTTTCTTAGGTATCAGAAGCCTTTACATGAAATCTTTGTCGGAGGCCGCTACTATTAATGATTGACTCCTATTCCCTCGCGCCTGTGTGGTTCACGGATGTGACCGGCTCCACACTGATGATCATCCTGTCATTTATCTGCGTGATATACGCGAATAGGCTAAAGGGTACCCAGCCATCCAATGTGATATGGACATATTTGCTGGCCCTTTCATTGGCCTTGGCGGGATTCTCCATTTCCAGGGCTGTGGGGCACCTTGCCAAGCATCTATTACTTATGTCCGGCTATTCTGATATATGGCTCTTCTTCAGACCTTATACAGGAGCTATAAATTCCATTGCTTTTGTTATAGTCGCAGGGGTTACAGTATTTTTCCAGAGGGTGCAAAGGATCAACGCAGAAATCCTGAATGATAAGAAAGCCTTGGAAGAGGCCTCAGCAGAGGTAATGCGGCTGAACCGCGACTTGGAAACACTTGTGGAACAGCGCACAAATGAATTGAGCCTTTCTGAAAAAAAATATAGGGGCATCTTTGAAGGCTCGATGGACATGATTTTTGTCTTGGATGATCAAATGCGTTTTGAAGACATAAATGAGGCGGGATTAAAATTTCTTGGGTACAAGGACCCAGGCGCATTGATACCTGATGTTTCTTTTTCCAGTCTTTTTTCATCCACTTCAAATTTTGATGAGCTCGTGAAGGACATAGAAAAATCAGGTTCTGTAATTAACAGGGAGTGTGCGCTCAAAGACAGGGCTGGAGAAGAGTCATTAATCCTGTTGAGCCTTTCAACCGCGACCGACGATTCTGGGAAAATCAAGAATTATGAAGGAATAGCAAAGGATATCACAGCCAGAAAGAGGATGGAGCGTCAATTACAACAGGCGGACAAGCTTGCTTCCCTTGGCCAGACAGTGGCGGGTATAGCCCATGAGCTGAATACACCTTTGGGAGTAATACTAGGGTACAGTCAATTACTCATCAGGAGCTTTAATGAGGAGGACGCAGCGTACAATGACTTGAAAATAATAGAAAAACAGACAAAGAATTGCAAAAGGATCGTAGAGGACCTTCTCAAGTTCGCGCGAGACAGTAAAACCCAGAAGTCCATAACTGACCTTGCCAAGTGCTTTGAGGAAGTTGTTTCCCTTTTAGGGCGGCAGTTTGAAAAAGAGGGCGTGTCAATGGAGATCAATATGGACCCTGATTTGCCCGAGCTATTCGCGGACGCGGATAAACTGAAGCAGGTGTTTGTTAACCTCCTTGTAAACGCGAAACAATCCATAAAAGAGAATGGAAAGATTTCCATAACAGCGGAATTGGAAGAATCCGGTAAGGTTGTCAAGGTTTCAGTCTCTGATAATGGTTGCGGAATTCCCCCTAATATTAGGGACAAAATATTTGATCCTTTCTTTACCACTAAGCCTGTTGGGGAGGGCACAGGCCTCGGTCTTTCAGTGAGCTACGGAATAGTTCAGGATCATGGTGGATCAATTGAGGTGAAAAGTGAACAAGGGATTGGCACAACCTTCACTGTACTTTTACCTTTAAATAAAAATCATATGGGCTCAGAGGATCAGCAGTATCCATTCACTTAGGCGCCGCCCTGCTTTCTAAACGTGTATAAGACCAAAAAATTAAGGCCGTCGCGAGCGTGTGGCGTTGCGCTCGGCGCCGGAAGATCCGATTCGCTGTGTTTAATTCGCAGGCTCAGGAAACTTCGCTAATCGGACTCCCGCCGCCTAACAAGGCTCATACTACTTCACCCACAAGAATGAAGGCTTACGATCAGCAAGCCTTGAGATGAATTGACGCAATAATATTATTGCAGCGCAATAAAAAGTACTAAAACCATAACTTGTTAAATTAAGATAACATTACATTTTTTGGCCCTTAAAGCGCAATACTTTTACTGCGCATTCTTCCTTAAAAACCATTCGACTCCCAATTACCCACCAGGTTGTCACATCTATTTAATCTAATAAATAAAAAGCCTTACGGTTCAATTTTCCCTCTTGGGCGCTGACGGCACAATAGTTGCTCCAATAGTTGCGTAGAGTAGTGGAGTATGACGCAATATGCGCGGACTACTGAGAAATCTAAAATTACCAAGTTATTTAGGTGGACGCTTTTTTCGGTCAAAAAGCCGCGCTGTGTAACTTTAAATGACCTGTGGAATTGGCAAATCAGGAGGTTTTATGAAAAGCGTAAGTTGGGTGTTTATTCTTACGACATTGATCCTAAGCGTTATGCTTATGGCAACTGTGTCTGAACCGGTTCAAGCCGCGACCCTGGAGGAGGCGATAGCGGCCACTCCAACCGGATCTGAAAAAGGGCAAATAGATCCTGCCGCTGAAAAAGGGTACCTGGACATACCAGGAGCGCCGCAACCTTTCCTACTTTGGGGTTTATTATGGGCGATCTGGGTAGGCTGGATCTTTTCATCTGTGGGCGCGTTCGGTGGGATTATGGCCGGAGTGGGTCATATCACGATATTCGGTCTTGGCGATTATGCAAAGACATTCAAGAAAACCAGTCCAATGATGAATAAACTGGTCACTGATTCCATACGTGTGAGTAATCAATTTTTGGTGGGCTTGTCCGCGCTCATATCTGTAACCAACTATTACAGAATGGGAAGACTTGTATTTCCCTTGGGTCTATGCTTGGCGATAGGCAGTGTGTCCGGCTCAATTTTGATTCCGGTCATAACCGCGGGCAAAATCGATCTTAGCACCTATATAGGATATTTTGGCTTGTGTGTGTTCGTGATCGGTGGATTCCTTTTTTATGAGACAACAGAAAGAGGACAAAGGGGCAAAAAAGAGGCAAAAGCAGCGGCTGAGGCCTTTGAAAAATCCAACATAAAGGGCGCGGAAAAAACGGATACATCAGGGCAGGGAGTCCAGGTGAAGCAATGGGGAATATCGAGCATTAAATTCACCTTTTATGGGGTGGAATTTTCATTCAACCCCATCATTCCCATAATTGGTGGATTCCTCATTGCCGGACTTGCTTCATTCTTGGGAGTAGGAGGTGGTTTCCTGTTTGTTCCTTTCCTGACATCCATTGCCGGATTGCCCATGTTCCTGGTTGCAGGCACATCAGCCTTGGCGGTTCTAGTGGGCATGATAGTTTCCATTTGCTCATATATGTTCATAAAGGGAGTTGTGGTTTATTGGCCCCTGGTGGGAGCGGAATTGGTCGGAATTTTCATAGGCTCAATGCTCGGGCCACGCACCTCAAAATATATACCTGATATCTGGCTCAAGCGGATATTTGTGATCTTGGCCCTTTATGTTGGTCTCCGTTATACCACCAAAGGCTTTCTAGGTAATTCAATAGTTCCGCCATTCTAGTTGATGGCGCGATTTTCCGGAGAGGCCGGCTGGAACCCGATCCATAATATAAAACACGCTTGTTGAGGATAATAAAATGGGAGCAGATTCTTTTTACAGTATTGTCGATCCTTTGTTGATTCAACTTTATAGAGTTACCGGCTTTGCCTTTCCGGATTTCTTGATAGGTACTTTTTTACTGGCCCTAATTGCGGTCATAGTTGGTGAATTCGCAATATCCGTCGCTTATCTTGGCGCCAGGCGCTCCATAGAGGAAAATACTGACAATGTGGCCAGATATCAGAATATATCCGTGGACGCGATAGAGGCTGGAGACAAATCCGCATATAAGTCAGCGAATAAATTGGCCAATGATGCGTTTGGAAAATCCTTTTTTCAGCAAATCGCGCTTGCGTCGGGTCTTTTGTGGCCGATTCCCTTTGCTTTGGGCTGGATGGACTACAGGTTCTCTGAGGTGGAGTTCAATTTGGCGTTTACTGATCATACGGTTGGGTACGCGTTTGCGTTCTTTCCCTTGTACGCGGCGGCTTATCTTGTTTTTAAAAGAATCAAGCCCCATATTTCATATTTCAGGAGAATCCAACGTATGCTTGATCATTCTGCGACTCGCAATCAAGAGATGAGGAGCTTTGCTGATCTTATCCCACAAAAGCAAAAGACATGAAGACACCCCCTTGATGGACATCACAAAAAAGGGTCAAGTTTTTATGGGGCCGCATAAAGTGAACTTATACATGAAAAATGATAAAACGGCTCATAAGACAAAATTATGGGAGACATTTAAATGGCTAATATCTTGGTTCTGGACGATGAATTGGACGCCTGCAATCTTGTCAAGCGAATAGCCGGCGCGATGAAACACGACACAGTGGCTTTTACGGACGAATATGAAGCATTGGACCACGCAAAGGCAAACCCCGTGGATTTGGCGATACTTGACTTAAAATTAAAGAATATGAGCGGGGTTGAGGTGATGGAAAAGCTCAAGGAGACAAATCCTGAAATCAAGGCTCTTTTGCTCACAGGTTATCCTACGGTGGAAACTGCGAAAAAAGCCATAAACTTGGGTTTTTACGCTTACCTAACAAAGCCGATCGATGTGGACGATCTGGAAAAAGCGATCGGTTCGGCCC
>CAZFJT010000003.1:9349-17160 GCA_964519135.1 uncultured Syntrophales bacterium
GTTCAAAAGAAAAATTGAACATATAATTCATGTTGTACACCCCAAGGAGGAAATGATATGGAGGGCTCTGTGGGCGCGCAGGGTAGGATCAAGATGTACAGGTTTCTTTCCACCCTAATGCGAGATGAAATTGAAAGAGCGCTTTGGGACAGGCTTAGGTCGGATCTATTTGTAGACGCTATTCGGAACGAAGCCGAGAGCCTGCCCTCATCGGACTTGAAATTAGGTTTTTCCCGCTTATGCGCATATTTACAATCAGTGAATTCAGAAGAGGGATATGATCTTCTAAGGTACGAGTACGCGGATATTTTTCTGAATAGTGGACAAGACCCAGCGTTTCCCTATGAGTCGGTCGCGATGACTCGAGAGCCCCAGGTTTGCGGAGAACCATTGTTCGAGGTTAGAAAGGCATACAGGGAAGCAGGAGTTCATAAATCCCAGGACTATCCGGATTTGGATGATCATGTGGCTGTGGAGCTGGATTTCATGGCCTACCTGTGTCACCAGGAGCAAGAGCGTGAAGGTCAGCAAATCCTGGAAGCCCAACGAAACTTTTTGGTTAACCACCTGCAACCATTTGCAGTGGAATTCTCAGCGGTTTTGGGAAAGAGCGCGCAGTCGGAATTTTACCGGGGCTTGGCTGAAATGATTCTAGGTTTTGTTTTTCTGGATCGCATGACTGTGCTCGACAGGCTGGCTAACAGGATGATCAATCAAGATTACCTTAATTCATTGGAATCCCTTGCGTCATTGCTCTCCAGGATAGACATACCTGATGATCCGGAGCTAATAGTTCCAGGGGCGTTGGATCCTGAACCCGCAAAAACCATCAACACCCATTGCTACACATGCGGGGCCTTGTGTGGAGTCACATCTAAGGTCCAAGATGGCGTTCTTATGTCCACATCAGGTTTGAAGGGGGACCCAAAAGGGGATGGCAAGATATGCCCTAAAGGCGCGAATGTTAAATCCAACGTTTACAGCGCTTACAGGCTCAAGAGCCCTTTGATAAAGGAAAATGGCCGTTTTAGAAAAGCCTCCTGGGATGAGGCCCTTGAGAAGGTGGCCCAATTCCTATTGAACAATCCTGAGCCGGATAAAGTGGCTTTCTTCAGGGGCAATGATTGGAACAATTTCCTCACGGACGCGCTGCTCGATCATTACGGCGCTCATAAACACGGCCACAGAGCCACATGCGACAATGCAAATCGGATGGCCAATGAGCATAATCTCAATGACAAAAGGCCATGGATACATTACGGGGATTCAGACTACATCGTGCTGTTCGGGATAAATGAGCTCGCCACTTCTTATGGCCAGAGAAAGACAGCGATGTTCAAGGCGGCAATTTCAAGGGGCGCTAAGGTGGTGGTATTCGATCCTCGCAGGTCTGAAACCGCCGCGGCCGCTACTGAATGGATTCCTGTGATACCTGCCACAGATGGGGCTGTGGCCATGGCCATGGCCTATGTGATCGTAAAAAATGAACTTTATAACAAGGAATTCGTGGAAAAGTGGACATACGGATTTGAAGCTTTCAGGAAAAGGTTACTGGGAGAAGAAGACGGAATAGCCCGTGATCCGGAATGGGCGGAAAAAATAAGCGGAGTTCCTGCTTCCACCATAGAGAGGGTCGCCCTTGAGCTGGCCGCTGCAAAGCATCCTGGAATCATAAGCTGGTGCGGTGTTTCCCAAGGTCCCAATTCATTCCACGCTGTCCAAGCGCTACAGAGCCTCAATGGTTTACTGGGAACTTTTGACGCGCCCGGCGGACCCAGCCTTCCTTTTAAACGTAAACTTAAAAGCGCGTGGGGACCTGGTCAGCAAAAGCCTCCGGCAAACTCCCCAGGTAAGATGTACAAATTTGGAATGTGGGACGGCTGGGCGCCGCCTATGACCCCTGACGCGATAGACAAAGGGAAGATCAAGGGAATAATAGTTTATTACGGTGACCCTGTGCTTTGCTGGGGTAATCAGGAAGCCGCAGTGCAGGGTCTGAAAAAACTGGACTTTCTGGTGTCCATAGACGCTTTTATGAGCAATAGCGCAGTTCTGAGCGATGTTGTCCTACCTGAGTCAGTGTATTCCGAACAGAGCCAAATCAAGCCCGACTGGCTTTATGAAGCTTTCATTGGCTACTATGCAGAGGTTGTAAAACCCCTTTACAACACAAAACCAGGCTGGTGGATATTCATAGAGCTGGCCAAGAAAATGGGCCTGGGCCATTACTTTCCATGGAACGATATTGAAGAGGCCCAAAAGAATCAATTGGATGGGACTCCATGGTCCCTTGATGAATTAAAGGAAAAGGGTTTTATAGTTACCGATCCCCATGAATTTTATAAATATGAAAAATGGGGAGGACTGAATCCACCTGATGGGTATGGATCTTCAGGAAAGACCAAAACAGGCAAATACAACTTTTCAAATCCTGTGGCTGAAGAACGAGGAATTGATCCCCTTCCTGATTATAAAGACCCTGATGAGGATATGCCCGGAACAAAGCCTGATGATGAATATCCTTTAGTTTATGGATATTTCAGGGTTTTTGAACATGAACATTGCTCCACTTTCAATAATATTTCCCTTATGAGGCTCTATGGAAGGAACCCTGTGTGGATAAACACATTGGACGCGAGGGCCAGGGGAATAGAAAGCGGTCAACAAATCGAAGTTGTTTCTCCTTATGGCAAGCAAACCGGTTCAGCTCATGTGACCTGGTTCATACGACAGGGAGTGGTAGCCGCGGCCGGTGGTTTCGGTCATTGGAGAGGATTGGAAGGGGATCCCAAGTACCCCGCATATGGAGGCATGAGCGCGGCTACAATCGGGCCGCCCAATAAACCTGAAACCTATGGTGGAACCTCAATACTGAAATACATCAAGGTACAAATAAATAAAGTGAATTAAATACTATCATTCGGCCCGCGTCATTTAATTGCGGGCCATTTTCCCATCTGGGATTCCATATTGATGTCAAAATTACAAGGTAATGACACAAATCAAGGAGACTTTCTTGAGGCCCTGCATGATGTGGGCAAGATGGTCAACAGCACGTTGGATATCCAGACCATATTGGACAGGATCGTGTCGACCATACCCCGTATCATGGGAGTGCAAGCCGTTACAGTAAGGCTGTTGGATGAAACGGAAGGTCGACTTAATCTTGTGGCTTCCAAAGGGTTATCTGAGAAATACCTCTGCAGAGGCTCTGTGGAATCTGAAGAGGCCATACAATTGGCCCTTCAAGGTAAGACTGTGGTTATTGAAAACGCAGCAAAGGACCCAAGGATTAAGTTTCAGAAAGAGGCAAAGGAAGAGGGAATAGCGGCAATACTAGCAGCGCCCATAATGGCTTCTGATGAGGTCATGGGCGTGTTGTGGCTTCTTAGTCCAAGCACAAGGCGATTTTCAAATGAAGAGGTGCGGTTTGTTTCCACATTGGCAGAACATTGCGGAATAGCAATAAGGAACGCTATTCACTATGAAAAGATGAACAGGCTACTGCATACCATAGAACAGGAGCGAACCTTCCTGGAACAGGTAGTGGACTCCCTTGATCTGGAGTTGCTCGCAATAGATTTGAATAGAAAAATAATTTTGGTCAATAAAAAATTCGCTGAGAATCGCAAAGTTGACCGCAAAAGCATAATTGGGGCAACCTGTGATTCCATACAAGCTCCTGACCTTACCCCTGAAACCGCCCATTGCGCGTCGTGTCCTCTGAATGAAGCCTTAAGAACAAAAACACCCATAAATTTTGCCGCTAGAAGGGAATCTTTAACAGGCGTCACATATTTTTACGATGTGGTGATAGCGCCCATGTTGGGGCCTGACGGTCAGGTGGAACACGTGATAGAGATAATAAGAGATGTTACCCATGAGTGGCTAAATCAGCGGCGTGTGCTTGAGGCTGAAAAAATGAAGGGTGTTCTGGAAACATCCGCGGCTGTTTCCCATGAATTGAACTCTCCCATATTCGCAGTTCTGGGCACTGCTCAACTCATGAGCAGAGGTTTGAAAGAAAATGAGAGTTTGCTGGAGGACGTTAATTTGATCATACGCAACATGAAAAAGATAAGCGCTCTAACGACCAAGATCAGTCGAATAAGCAAGTACCAGACAAGGGATTATGTGGGAGATGAACGTTTACTTGATATACATGGGTCTGAATCCGACTAATACCGTTGCGCATTCAAACAATGAACATTGAATATAGTTGACCGGCGTTCCGATTCGCTGCGTTTAATTCGCACAGCTCAGGAAACTTCGCTCATCGGAAGCAGGCCAACTTCGTATTTATTCAATCTTCGAACGCAAATTGATGTTACACTTCTGAACGTGAAATGGCATAATACCGTACTATCTCGCCGGGATTATTCGAGCAGATCCTTTAGGGCTTGGAGTTCCTCTTTTATTTCCATGAGAATTTTCTTGTAATCTTCACCTCCCAGGTTTTCGTCATCTTCAAAATCGCTTCTCTGATTTTTGGCGTTCTTTTCAGAATCCTTTGCCGCTGCTTTTTTAGAGCGGGATTTATGGGTAAGCCTCTTTTTCGCGCCGGCTATTGTTAGTTTTTCATCATAGAGCAGCCTTTTGATTTCCAGAAGTAACTGAACATCCGACCTGTGGTACAGGCGCTGACCGGATTTAGTGCGTCTTGGCGTAAGTCTGGGAAATTCCGATTCCCAGTAGCGCAGAACATAATGTTCCAGATCAAGGATCTCAGCGACCTCACCTATTTTGAAATACTGTTTGTCCGGCAATTCTAGCGCCATATCTACCTAACCCCATGTGAGATGGATGGTTTGGGATCAAAAACCCCTGGAAGTTCCAAACACCATTCAGAAAAACTATAAATCAAGCCAATGACAGATTATATGATTACACATCTTAATGTTTATTTGAACCAATTTAACGCAAAATGCAAGCATGAACCGAAAAAATTTAATGGAATTCCAGGGCCAACATTTCCAAAACCCGCACACAAAGGATTATAATGCTTATCTCCAAAGTTTTAGACCCCTAAAGGAAATATTCTGGAAATAAGGTTTAAGTTGTTTTGGCGGGAAATCTAATCAATGACGCGCTGTATCCTTCTAAAGGCCTATAATAATATTAATTATATGGCTCACCAATCAATAGGGGCAAGATCTGACGCAAAGGTTTAAGGTAAAAATCGCGCCATTCTATGGTAATATATTCAAGAAAGAGTCTTTTTTGTAAGATCTTATCCAAGCCATTTGGAGGTCGCTTCATTGGGAGGCAAGTAGGGTCGGTTTGGATTTGAGGCTGGAGTGGATCGTGAAATTAGTTAAGGGCGCCGCCGTTTTTTTGGCTATCGTTATATTGATCGCTGTTGTTTCCGTGTTGATCTTGAAAAGAATGAACACATTTAAAACACAGGGTGAAATAACAATTCCTGGGGTTAAGTGGGACTTGCTGATTATCAGGGATGAAAAAGGTGTCCCGTACATAAAGGCTGATAATCTGCATGGCGCGGTCTGGGGTCAAGGATTCGCAATGGCCCAGGACAGGTTGTTTCAAATGCAGCTCAATCGACTGATGGCCCAGGGCAGAATAAGCGAACTGGCAGGGGAAAAGGCCGTTCCCTTGGATACGCGCATGAGGACCCTGGGATTTGAACGCGCGGCAAAAAGGCACGCTAATATATTATCCAGCACGGACACTGAGTTTTTCGATCATTTTTGCCAAGGAATAAATGCATTCATTGAAAACCGGCCAAATGAAATTCCACTTGAATTCAAGATTGCAGGACTCAATCCGGAAAAATGGAGTCCCAAGGATTGTTTATCCATACTCTATTTCATGGCCTGGAGCACTTCCGCGGACATGAAAAACGAAATAGTCGCCTTGAATCTCGTGGATAAATTGGGTTTGGATAAGGCCGGAGAGATATTCCCCTTAAACATAAACCCTGATGATGCTAGGGTTGATACCAGGCGGCCCGGCAAATCCTTCAAGACCTTTGGCAAGGGTTTTTTCGATTCCCCGACCCTATTGGCGTATTTATCCGATCAGCCCTTGTTATTGGGCAGCAACAATTGGGCGGTTTCATCAGCCGGATCAAAGAGCGGCAAGCCTATACTGGCCAATGACCCTCATCTTGACGCCCGCATGTTGCCGGGCCCATGGTATCCTTCAGCCATCATTACACCCAAGCATAGGATGGTAGGGGTGACTATCGCGGGCATTCCCGGAATGATTGTGGGTAGGAACTCCCATGTGGCCCTTGGTATTACTAACGCTTACGCGGATGTTCAGGACCTTTTTATTGAAAGAATAGATCCTGAGAATCCTGACAACTATCTTGAAGGGGTTGAGTCAGTTCCATTTTCTAAGAGGCTTGAAACACTGAAGATAAAGGATAAATCCTCAGAAACGGGTTTCAAGGAGAAGAAGATTATCGTAAGGAGCACAAAAAGAGGCCCCATAATTTCCGATGTGACCGATGGGCTTGACGGTAAAGCCGCGGTTTCCATCAGGTGGGCGCCTATTGAGCAAATGAGGCCTTCCATAGGCTTGGAAAAGATACTAAAAGCCAACTCGGTAAATGATGTGGACAAAGTGGTGGCTAATCTTACTTCTATTGTTTTGAACTTCGTTTTTGCTGATGACCAAGGAAACATAGGTTGGAGGGTCTCTGGTAGTTTACCCGTTAGAAAAATCAATAATAGCCCTGTGCCGCTTATGGCGTCTGAAGCCCCTGATAATTGGATTGGCTGGATACAGGAGGACCAGGCGCCGCACAGTGTGAATCCTGAAAGAGGTTGGCTGGGAACATGTAATCACTACACAGTCCCAAGTGATTATCCGTATTATTACACCTCATACGCATCGCCAACTTATAGATACAAGAGGCTTTCAGAGCTCTTGGAGAGAAATAAGCCCAAAGCGGCTGAAGATCATTGGGGATTCCAAAGAGACTCTAAAAATGTTCTTGCCGGCGAGTTGCGTCCAATATTTTTGAAGGCCTTAAAGGATGACGGAAGCTTTGGAACCATGGTGGAAATTCTGGAAAAATGGGATTTATCGGATAGCGCGGACTCTCCCGCTCCATTGATCTATCACAGGCTATATGAAAGGTTCGCTAAAAAGGTGTTCCAGGATGAGCTGGGAGAGGACCTATGCGATAGGATGCTCAAGAATTGGTACTTTTGGCAGGAAAGATTGACCAAAATGATAATGGATAACGATTCGGACTGGTTCGATGACAAGACCACAAAAAGTAAAGTGGAGACCAGGGACGATCTCATAAGGTCTTCAGCAGGGGAGATAAAAAAGGAGCTGAGTGACAAATTTGGCGCAGATCCATTGGATTGGCGTTGGGGAAAAGCCCATGTGATCGAGTTTGTTAATCCATTGAGAAGAAAAGGTTTTGGTAAAAAAATCTTTGGAGCTGAATCATTTGAAATGGGCGGATCAGTGGATACTTTGTACAGAGCCATGTACGATTTCGGAAAACCATCGCCTGTTACCATTACAGCGTCCTTGAGGATGGTTGCGGACCTGGGAGATGGGGACAAAGTATTGGCGGTCTTGCCTGGCGGCGCGAGCGCGAGGACATTTCACAGCTCATTTAAGAATCAATTGGACGAATTTATGGATGGAACGATTATGTACTGGTGGTTCAGTGATGAGGCGATCAAGGAACATACAGCCCATGAGCTAAGAATCAAAAAACCATGATCATGAAGCCGCATTTATCTATTTGGCCGCTTGGGTTTCGTGGGTTGAGGTCGTCAAACATTTTAATATCATGAATAATATACAATGGGTCATTTCAAAAT
>CAZFJT010000003.1:17170-20477 GCA_964519135.1 uncultured Syntrophales bacterium
AATAGTGGCCGGCAAAGCTAAGACTTGACAATTGCATACAATATGGGATTATATGATGGACTTTTTATTGATCTTATATATACCGGTTATTTTGGCGTTGACGGCAGCCTTTAATAATAAATTATCCTTGGCGTCGCGAACTATACTGAAATCTAAAGATCTAGCAGTGTTTGAAAAAATGAGTTCAGGGGGAATTCATATATAAGGGCCCGGCGCCATATGATGTGAAGTCTTTATGGTTGTAGGCGCTTGGTATAAGAACACTGGGCAATAGGGTAATTAGGTTTTAATACAGGGGGAGAATTTATGGGGCAAAATGAGACCGCTGATTTTGAAGATCTAAGTGAAAGGGATCTTCCACCTATAGATGATCTTGACGAACTGGATTCTTCTGGTCCGGTGTACACAGAGACCATTGATTTAGGTGATCTGCGGCAAGAAACCATTGGCGCCCTTGAAGAATATGGTTATTCAGGAGGATTGCCCGCGCAGTTGGGAAAACTTCTCAACGCTCTGCCCATGCCTTCTGTTCTGGTTGGTCAGTCTTACTCGATTAAATTCCTCAGCGAATCCTGCGTTAAACTTAGCCCCTATTATAAAAAATTCCTCGGTAAGTCCCTAATATCACTATTCCCAAGAAAAGAAGACACTGAAAGATTAAGATCTCTCATAGAAAAAGTTTTTGTCCATAGAACTCCCCAGGTGCTTGAAGGCCTGCTTGAGATGAACAAGGCGCGTAAATGGTGCAGGATCAACATGAGATCCGTGCGCTTTGGCAAAGACAGGGCAATATTGGCTCTTGTGGAGGATCTTACCCTTGAAAAGCGACAACTTATAGTTGACAAAAAGCATAAAGAGGCCTTGCAAAAAATCAGGGAGCAGCTTGAGAAAAGGGTTGAAGAAAGGACCGCCGCGCTCAAAGGCGCAAATACCAGGCTGGAAAGGGAAATAATTGAAAGGAAGAAGATAGAGCGACAGCTTCGTATGGCCCATGGTCAATTGGAGAGACGTGTTGCCGAGAGAACAGCGGAACTCAGCCGCATAAATAAGAAGCTCAGGATGGAGATAATTGAAAGGAAGAGGGCTGAAGAAAAGCTGAGTCTTGACGCGAAGATCATTGAGAGCAGTAATGAAGCCATACTGATAATGGATTCAAAGGGCAGGATCATAGACGTGAATCTGTCCTTTTGCAATGTCACAGGGTACACTTTGGAGGAGATACAGGGCAGAGATCCTCTGGTGATGCAGGCAAAGAAAAAGGACTCAAGAACCGCGCATGAGATCCGCAGAGCAGTGGCTCAAAAGGGTCATTGGCAGGGAGAAATCTGGAACAAGCGTAAAAATGGTGAAGTATATCCAGTGCTCATGTCCATAAGCGCAGTCTTGAATGATGACAGAAAAATCACCCACTATGTGGGCATATTTTCAGATATTACCAGGATAAAACGCACAGAAGCTCGGCTTCATCATCTGGCCCATAATGATCCATTAACCGCCCTTCCCAATAGGGTGCTGTTCAAGGACAGACTCAGCCAGGCAATGGCCCAGGCGGACCGAAACAGGGCGGTGGTTGTGCTCATGCTCCTTGATCTGGACAGATTCAAGAATGTTAATGACACATATGGTCACACAGTGGGGGATCAACTTCTCGCTTCAGTGGCCAAGAGACTAGCCCAGTGTGTTCGGCGCACAGATACTGTGGCAAGGCTTGGAGGAGATGAATTTACAGTCATATTGACTGGAGTGGAGGACACACAAGGCGCGGCCACTGTTGCCAGAAAGATCGTAGAGGTTCTGTCAGAGCCCTTTAATATCGGTGGGCTTGTTCTGTACATAACAGCGAGTATAGGCATAACCGTTTATCCATTTGACGCAAAAGAGAGTGATAGACTCTTTCAGAACGCGGACACCGCATTATATTACGCCAAACAACAAGGCCGGGATAATTGTCAATTCTTTTCAGAGGAAATGAACCTCAAGGTAATGGAGAGGCTTGAACTGGAGCTCGATCTCAGGGCCGCGTTGGAACGTAAGGAATTTATTATATACTATCAGCCTGTGATAGATTTCCAAACAGGACAAATCATCAGCGCTGAGGCTTTGATCAGATGGAATCATCCCAGAAGGGGACTATTGCCCCCGGCAAAATTCATACCTGTGGCTGAGGAAACAGGATTGATTTTGCCCATTGGCGAATGGGTTCTAAGGACCGCGTGCTCCCAGAACAGCTATTGGCAAGGTCTAGGCCTTCCTCCAATACCAGTGGCAGTAAATGTTTCAGGCAGGCAATTGCGCCAACAAGACCTGGTGCAAATGGTTATGAGGATTCTGGAAGAAACCGGAATGGATTCTTCCTGCCTTGAGCTGGAATTAACGGAAAGTGTGGCTGAAGGTAACGCGGAAAACACCATTAAATTGTTTGGTCAGTTGCGGGAAAAGGGTGTGAAGATTTCCATAGATGATTTTGGAACAGGTTATTCATCCTTGAGCTATCTGAAAAAATTTCCAATTGAGAAGCTGAAAATAGACAGATCCTTTATCAAGGATATAGCCTCTGATCCTGACGACGCTGCTATTGTGGAGGCCATAGTAGGGGTTGCAAGGGCCCTGAAGCTTAAAGTGGTTGCAGAAGGTGTTGAAAGTGAAGAACAATTGGGATTCCTGAAAGCTCATGGATGCGACGCATGGCAAGGATTCTGTTTTTGTAAGCCTGCCACAGCCGAAGAATTCACTGAGCTGCTGATTAATAATTCAGGCAACTTGCCTTCCCCTCTGCCAATATCGAAAAATGGCGATGGAACACAATTTGAATCAATACTCGCGGCGCCACGGTTCAATTTTAACAGGAGCGGGGAATTGAGACTATCTCCATTTCAGGGCCTGTTACCATCCTCCAAAACCAAGTCTTTTAAGTAATCTCTCTTTTTGAGCGTGCAATATGCCAGTCTTCAGGCAATTGTAGCAACACCTTAATATGGTCTATTATAGCTCGCCGAACTTCTATGATTGACTAAAGTGATTAAACTTTTTTCATTGAATCATTAATCATGTGAGGTCGAATAATGGTCTCTGGGAAAAAAGCCGAAGTCTTAATGATTGTCCTGATAATTTCATTTATGACGCCTTTGAGTGGAATTGGTTTTGAATTAGGGGCTGACAATATAAAGTTGGCTCAGAATTATCGAACCTGCCAAGGTGATTCACAGTGTGAACAATGTGAAAAATGTATAGGCGGAATATGTCAAAAACCCAGGTGTCCAGGATTGATGAAGATTGATCCAAAGACCTGCAAGTGCATATGTAATTC
>CAZFJT010000004.1:0-2730 GCA_964519135.1 uncultured Syntrophales bacterium
GATTAATCAAAAGACAATAACCTCCTGGAATGACCCTAGATACGGCTGAATTTACAATCACATGGTCTTTTCTCGTGGTGAACGGTTACATCCTATTGAAATATCCCCATACATATATTGCGAGACGTTATACGCCGCTTACATTAATAACCCGGCTTGCCCTATTTACGCCAGGTGTCCAGGAACCTGTAAAGCGCGGCCACATGGATGCAAGAGGTAATGAGTCCTTGCCTGAGATACTCCTTGATTTCAGATACCGGAATCAGCGCTGTCTCAACAGCTTCGGTTTCATCCTGGTTCATTTGGCCTATAGGTTGGGCCTGGAGCGCGACGAAGATGTGCAGCCTGTTGGAAAAAAGGGCGGGCAGAGGATCCATTATGCACATCAGACTCCAGTGGGACGATATGTAACCTGTCTCTTCTTCAAGTTCTTCAGCCGCGCTTTCCAATGGCGAGTTTTCTTTTTTACTCAGCCCACCTGGAAGCTCCAGGGTGATTTCCCCTGTTCCATGCCTGAATTGCCGTACCATGACAACTTGTTCTTCAGGCGTAATAGGAATAGCGGCAACCCATTCCTCGGATTGATAAACATAAAAGGGATAGACCTTTCCGTTTCTTGGGGATCTGAGCCTATTGACTATTATTGGAAAAAGACCGTGATCCTGGGCCTTATGGGATTCCACAAACTCCCATATTAAATCAGTGTCATTAGGGCTTAAGGTCACATGAACTCCAGAGCTGATTTGAAAGAGGGACCGGCGGCCATCAGCAAAAAAGTTGAAGGCCGCTCAGTACTAAAGAAAAAAAAGACCTAGCCTGGAACCTTCTTGATGGTCCCGTTTGCGAGCAAATCCTGGAGTTGTCTGAGAAGATTCTTTTCCTGCGAGTCGATAACCATATCTTGATCAGCTACCATCATGATCTCGTCATATTCCTTTGTGGTCAACTCACCATCACTTATGGCCTTTTTGATCATCTCCGACAACTCGCCGCCTGTCGCGCCTGATTTCATGGCATCCTCCTGAAAATGAGACTAATACTGTATTACAAAGCCTAAAAGGAATAAAATTATAGCCGTACATTATAAAATGTAAAGCATAAGAGGGATGGAATCCATTGGAAGCTCACTCTAATGATGTTTCAAGTCGTGGCTTTGCTTCCATGCCTCAAGATCACTTATGATGCTCTCACCAACGCTGTACTTGTTAAAATCGAATCTGGTCCTTGTGGGCGGTTGAGCTAAGAGATCCTTCACAATATGACCCACTGAATTCTTTAAAATCGTCTCCTCATCAAGGATCACCATGTTTTCCCTTGTAACTTTGCGGGCCCTGAGTTCCTGCTCACCTCCCCCATGTCTTTCAGGGATAAGTATGGCCTTTACTCCTGTCATCAATATTTCATTAAAAGTGTTGTATCCCACTCTGGATATAATAATCTCCGAATGAACCATGAGGTCCACCATGTCAGGAACAAAAGGAAGAAATCTTACCTCCTTGTTCTTGGGATCGTTTCTCAAGGCTCTGGCCGCCTCTCTATCCAAATAAGGATCCAGGACCATAACTATCTGGTATTCTACGTTGAGACCGGTTTCTTCAAACATAGCCAGCAAACTTCTGGATAATGGGAATACCTGACGGTTTCTACCCAAAGAGACAAGTATTATTTTTTTGTCCTCAAGGCCGATCCTGTGAAGCACCAAACCTCTATAGGGAAGTTCCTCGTAGGTCTTGTTTGTAATCTTTCCAAGGTACTTGGTCTTTTTTTCCACTTCTTTGTCCCCCCCCAAGTACTCTTCAACAACATCCACTATTTCTTTATCCTCTAAAACATATATAAAATCGAACAATTCACCCATATCAATGGAACCTGATTTGTGTCTGGGATTTTGATATGGAATGTTCAGAAACGGCGCCCATTTCATTATTCCCCTGCATATATAAATCAATGCGAAATCATCCCATGTGTCCTTGCGCATCCATTTTTTCAGAACAAGTGGAATCATTTCACTCATCTGCCCTGTCATATTATGCTCGATCAACAGGACATCAGGCTTAAAAAAGTCAAAGCTCTCCTGGATCAGTTTTTGCCTGAAATCGAAAATCTGATGGAGGCTGAATGATCTCAGGTATCGTGGCTGCAGAGGACTGTCTTCCTGATCAATGTCCAGCTTAACTGAAGGTAGTTTGACCAGCTCCACTCCAGGGCCAAAAAATATCTGTGGCACCGAGGTTCCTGACATCACGAGAAATTCAACATCTGGGCGCACGGCCTGAATTCCCGATACTACCGCCCTGACACGAAACGCGTGTCCCAGGCCTATGGAATTGTGGGTATATATCAATATTTTTTTAATGTCACTCATGATGATACCCTAATAAAATTTATGAAACCCTGAAATACCGCTTAGGTTTTGGCCCACTTGAATAATTCGCCGGAAATCGGTAGTCAACGGCTTGGCGCCTCGAGAATCATAGGGAATTTGGCCGGGCCGTATATTTTTAAGAATACTCATATAGCGCAACCCAAAGCGTCGCACCCGGTCAGTTCCAGGTCCTGGGCAAAATGACAGGCCACCACCAGTTCTGATTCAACTTCGTTCAATTGAGGGACTTCTTTTGAACAGATATCCTGCGCGTAAAGGCATCTGGGATGAAAAGGACACCCTGGCGGGGGGTGTATGGGGTCAGCGGCCTCACCTTTTAGGATTATCTTTCTACTTATCAACTC
>CAZFJT010000004.1:2740-20437 GCA_964519135.1 uncultured Syntrophales bacterium
ACTCAGGCCTAACACTCGGGACGTTTGACATCAAGGCTTCAGTATAGGGATGCCTGGGCCTGGAAAATACGGATTCCGCAGGTCCGTACTCCACTATATGGCCCACATACATGAGAGCCACCCGTGTGCTGAAATGTCTCACAAGACCCAGGTCATGGGAGATGAATAAATAGGCCGGGCCGAGCTTGTCTTGGATCTCCAGGGCAAGATTAACTATTTGGGCCTGTACTGAAACATCCAACGCGGAAGTGGGCTCATCCGCTACAATCAGACTCGGATTCAATGCAAGCGCCCTGGCAACGCTGATCCGCTGCCTCTGACCGCCAGAAAACGCGTGTGGATATCTGTTGAGATGATGCCTTTTTAACCCCACCAGGGATGTGAGCTGTTGTACTCTATCTTCAAGCTCCTGGCCTTTGAGGACATTGTTTACCACAAGCGGCTCTGAGAGTATCTGGCGAATGGTCATTCTTGGGTTTAGAGAGGCGAATGGATCCTGGAATACCATTTGAATGTGGGGCCTGATTTCTTTCATCTCAGCAGGTTGGGTTTTCGCTATATCCACCCAGCCATCAGTGTCCGGCCTTTTGAACCAGATTTCTCCCTCAGTGGGCCTGTATCCACCCATTATCAATCTGCCCACCGTGGTTTTACCGCATCCCGATTCACCAACCAACCCCAGGGTATCGCCCTTTTTCACTGAAAAATTAACCCCATCCACTGCGCGAACATATCCTGTGACCTTTTTGAAGACACCCTCATAAATGGGGAAGTGCTTTTTAAGATTCTTGATGTATAGAATTGTATCTTTATCTTCAAATGGATCTTTCATCTTAAGTAAATAGTCTCCGGGTCCCGGAAGTCTGGACGCGATTAACGCGCGAAAATCAAATGATCAACAGAGCCTTGAACAAGACACATAGTGTCCGTCGCCAACCTTTATACTGTCCACCAAGATATCCTTACAGTTAGTATCCCCTGAACATTCTCCGCATCTGTCCGCAAACGGGCATCCGACGATCGAAGCGTGAGGGTCCGGGAGAGTTCCCTCTATAGTGGCCAACGCGCTCCTTACAGGAGTTTCTATGCCCGGAACGGACTTGAGAAGGGCCTTTGTATAAGGATGGACAGGGTTGGCAAATAGCTCATCCACCTGGGCCATTTCCATAACCTTGCCAAAATATACCACCAGGACATCATGGCAGGTTTCAGCTATTACGCCCAAGTTATGGGATATGAAGATAACCGCCATCCCGAATTCTTCCTGAAGACTCTTCATAAGCTCAAGTATTTGGGCTTGAACTGTGACATCCAACGCGGTAGTGGGCTCGTCCGCGATCAGAATCCTGGGATTGCATACCAACGCCATGGCAATCATTGCCCTTTGTCTCATCCCTCCTGAAAGCTCATGGGGGTACGCGTTTATTCTACGCTCAGGCCTGGGGATACCTACCTTGGTCAGCATCTCCACCGCCCTGTTTCTGGCCTCTGATTTGGACACGTCAGAGTGTAGGGACAGGGCCTCGATTATCTGGCTACCCACTGTATGCACAGGGCTGAACGAATTCATGGGTTCCTGGAAGATCATGGCGATGTCGCCGCCCCTTATTGATCTGGCGACATTTCCCTTTGGCTCAAGTTGTGTGAGGTCAAGGATCCGGCTTTCAGATGAACCGTTTTCAAGAGTAAGCAGGATTTCACCTTCCACAATCTTTCCAGGGGATGGAACAATTCTCAGGATGGATTGGCCGATAACGCTCTTACCTGAACCGGACTCACCAACAATTCCAAGTGTCTGGCCCTCATGGACATCGAATGATACTCCGTCAACGGCCCTAACAGTCCCTTCATCAAGGAAGAAATATGTCTTGAGATTTTTCACTTGCAGAATAGGTTCCATGGCCTCACCTGGAATAGGGATCTACCGCGTCCCTTATGCCGTCTCCTACAAAGTTGAACGCAAGCACTGTCACTATCACGAAAAGAACAGGAATCAGCAACCAGGGGTACAGGGCCACAGTGGTAACATTCTGGGCCTCTTTTAATAACACCCCCAAGCTGGTTATGGGCGGCTTAAGCCCAATACCAAGAAAACTCAAAGCTGTCTCGGCAAGCACCATCCCAGGTATGGATAGTGTCACCATAACTATTATATGACTCGCGAATGACGGCAGCATATGTTTAAAGATAATCCTGCTGTGTCCAGCTCCCGCGAACCTTGCCGCCAATACGAACTCCTCTTCCCTAAGGGACATCATCTTGCCCCTGACCATCCTGGCAAGGTCGGTCCAACCAATAAGGGACAGTATCACCATTATGGCAAAGTAAACTTTCAATGGGTCCCAATGATCGGGCAAAGAGGCGGATAGCCCCATCCAAAGGGGAATGGACGGAAAGCATCTCACTATTTCCACAGCTCTTTGTATGATCCCATCGGCCCATCCGCCCACATAACCTGAAATACCACCGAGTACCAGCCCTAGAACAAGGCTCAACCCGACTCCTATCATTCCTATGGATAGAGATATTCTGCTTCCGTAAAGGCATCTGGAGAACATGTCCCTGCCCATTCGATCAGTTCCAAAAAGGAAGATATTGGCCGGCTTGTCAACACCGAACAGGTGGAGGTCGGATCTCCACAATCCCCACATATTGTACTCGTCGCCTCTTACAAAGAATCTAATGGGGTAAATTTTGTCCTTTAGTTCCACATACCTCATCTGCTGGGTCTTGATATCAACCTCAAGCCGCACATCATAAACGAATGGCCTGTTGATGTTTCCTTGGGAGTCGATTATATGGACATTTGTGGGTGTTGAGTAAATATTGTCAATATGCCTTGAGTCAAGAGCGTATGGAGAAAGGAATTCGCAAAATATTGCCCCAAAGTACAACAACCCCACCACCCATAGGGCCACAAATGCCAGGGTGTGCTTTTTGAAACGCCACCATACCAACTGTCGGATGGACGCGTTAAGGTATTTTTCCTCTGTGGTCTCCTTGGCTTTCATAGGCTCTCTTTTGATTCAAAGCGGATTCGCGGATCAACCCAGGCCAATAATATGTCGCTTAAAAGCGTTCCTATAACTGTCAGAATACTCAGGAACATTATAAAACTTCCGGCAAGTTGCATGTCCTGACTCAGGAGGGCCTTTAGAAGCAATGGCCCTGTTGTGGGCAAGTTCAACACCACCGCTGTTACCGCTATTCCTGAGACCAGTTCAGGTAATGTCCACCCTATTGTGCTCACCAGAGGATTTATGGCCACCCTGACAGGATATTTCAATACGAGCTTGGTTTCTGATAATCCCTTTGCCCTTGCTGTGGTCACATAAGGCTTTTTAAGCTCATCAAGGAGGTTGCCTCTGATTATTCTTATGAATCTTGCGGTATGGGCCGTCCCCACAATGATCACCGGTATCCAAAGATGGGTCATGAGATCCCAAACCTTGGCCAATGACCAAGGCGCTTCAGCATATTCAGGGGAAAACAGGCCCCCAATGCTCATACCGAAGTATGCGAAGGACATCCATAGCAGCACCAGAGCGAGAAGAAAATTGGGAGTGGCAAGACCTATGAACCCCACAAATGTCAGGAAATGGTCCATCCATGAGTATTGTCGCACAGCCGAGAATATGCCTATTGGAATCGCGACTACCCAGGTGAAAAGCAAGGTAACTATTGATATGAGTATCGTGAGCCCGAGACGCTCTCCTATAAGCTCTGACACAGGCATGTTCCATTCAAAGGAATGACCGAAATCCCCATGGAGAAAGTTCCACGCCCATTTGAGATATTGGATGTACATAGGCTGGTCAAGGCTGAATCTCTTTTCCAAGGCTTCCAGTTCCGCCTGGTCCACATACTCCCCGCTTATGGCCAGCTCTGCCCTGTAAGTGTCAAGGAAGCTCCCAGGGGGTAATTGTATAATTATGAATGAAATGATGGAGATGGCCACAAGGGTGGGTATCATTGTTAGAATACGTCTGATTATATAAGCCCACATATGAATATCCGCTAATTGGTCGGTCAGATGTTTAAGATATTACCATGAATATTTCAGTCCTGGTCCACTGGAAAATACAGCGAGTTTCATTAAGTAAGCCTTTTAGCGCCAATAATCCTTTAGCCGGATTAAATGTAGAGGGAGAAGGCCTCCCCCTACTATAGATTTAACTCTTCTTTGGTCACCTGTTAAGTGACTCGATTATTTGGTCATAAAAAACTGCTCTGGGTGAATTGGGCCGGGATTAGGATAAATCCAGCTCTGGAAATCCTTTTTTGGCACATTAAAAAAATCCTTGGAAACAACGTAATAATCCGCGGGCATTGACACAAGACCTATTACCCGTAAATTCTCCTCATTTGACGCCATGATTTTGGCCACGAGCTTCTTCTGCTCATCCAGGGAGACTGTGGTAAGAATCTTGTTATAAATATCCATTAGTTCTTTAATCTCTTTTGGGGGCTCTTGCCCGGCCTTACCCCCTGTTTGGAACCATTTCCCATAAAGGGGCGCGTTCAAGCTCTCTGTGCTGTACGGAAAATACCACCTTGGCTCCAATAGAACTTCCAAGCCCCCATCACCCGACCATAGGGCAAAATCGTGCGCGGCTGATTGAACCCTTTGCCTGAAAAGCTCTCCTGTTTCTGATTTAACCTCAGCGTCTATTCCGATCTGCTTAAGATTAGAGGCCACTATTTCAGCGCCGTCCACCCAACTTTGAATCGCGGCCATAACATCCAGGGAAACCTGAAGGGGTTTGCCGTCAGGTCTAAGCCAACGTCTATTATCAGGATCCATTTTCAGGCCGGCTTCAGCCAGCAGTTTTTTTGCCTCTTCAGGTTTATATTCTGTGTAGGCCTTTTCATATGAAGCCGAATAAAAAGGAGATTCTTCCAATGGCGCGGCTTGTCTGGCCATACCCTGGCCCCTGAATACGATCTTGTTAATCTCTTCCCTGTTAATTGCGTAAGAAATGGCCTTTCTGAATTTGGGATTTCCCAGGATCTTTTTCATCACAGGGTCTTGATGGTTCAGGTTAGGCGCGAGAAGGAGCCCCACAGAAGCCGTGGAAGTCTTTGGAACAAGTTTGTAATTACCTTGAGCCCTGCTTGCCAATAAAAGGACCGAATTCTGCATGCCTCCGATCCTTCTGCCCTGCATGTCGATTTCTCCGGCAATGGCCTTGAGCACTATGGTCTGGGATTCGGCCTGGAGCTCATGGATAATCTCATTAATATATGGAAGCTGATTCCCTTTTGTATCCACTTTCCAGTAGTAGGGATTTCGCCCCATTATAAATCTTTTTTCAGGCGCTGGTGTAGTGGTGACCCACGCGCATATTGACGGCAGGTCAGTGGAAATGAACAGCGCGGTTCTCAAACTGGACATATCCCCGAACAGTTTTATCCATGAGGACACATCCCCATGTTTTTTCATCAATTCCTTAAGGTCTTCAGGCTTTGCGTATTTTTTGTGGAATTTCTTAAGGTAATGCTTAGGTTTCGTAACCATCTCCATGCCGTGGGGACAGGCCAATTGCTTTAAAAAGAGGCCATAGGGCTGGTCAAATTCGAATTTTATGGTGTAGTCGTCTATTTTTGTGACCTTTGGGAGCTCACCAGTGGGACTGAGCCATTTTGGAACAGATGAGGTGAGTTCTTTGTTCCCTATGATATCCTCAATGTAAAAAATTATGTCATCCGCTGTGAAAGGTTCTCCATCCGACCACTTTACGCCCTTAACAAGGTGAAAAGTGTAAATTCGACCATTGTCGGAGACCTCCCACTTTTTTGCCAGATTCGGGGCGATATCGTAATTGGGTGTCCATCTTACAAGAGGGTCATAGAGGATTCTCCTCGCGCCCACCAGGTCAGAGACACCAGTATAGGCCCTACGCCAAGCGCCGCCATAAACTCCCACTTTTTCAACTGGTTTAACCACAACCGGTTCCGCGGGTAAACGCTTATCAACAGCAGGAAGCTTTCCATCCTTTACCATTTTGGCCAGTTCAGGCGCCTCGTTAAAAGAGTGTCCAGCTGAGCAAAGAAAAAATGTAATCAAAAAGAATACCGCGACCCCAAATGTCGCAAAGCGACACAAACAATTATTTGCGCTCATTTTCCCTCCGGAGATGTCAAGGTTGTTTGCAGATGTTAATCTAGTTCCCTATTATCAGGTTAATCCACCATGTCCGGTTGACAATAATCAGGATCAATTTTTTAAAATGGAATATCATCTTCCGGAGGAGGAGGTTCATAATTGGATGAACTACCGCCGCCTGATCCACCTGAACGGCCGGCCCCCTTTGAGGGCCTTCTTCCGTCATCTCTATCGGAATAGTCCCTATTCGGTCCGCCACCACCCAGCATAATCATGTCATTGAGCACAATCTCGGTAGTGGTCCTTTTATTTCCGTCTTGATCCTCCCAGTCCCGGGTCTGAATCCGTCCCTCCAAATACACTTGCTTTCCCTTGCTCAAATATTCAGCGCATATTTCACCCAAACGGCTCCAAGCAACTATTCTATGCCACTCGGTCCTTTCCTGGTCGTTGCCGTCTTGATCTTTCCATTGGGACGACGTGGCCATTGTGAAGGTCGCCACTGCTTTGCCAGAGCCGGTATATCTCAGTTCAGGATCTCTCCCGAGCCTGCCAAGGAGCATTACTTTATTCAGGGATCTCTCCGCCATAGTATCCTCCTGGAGAAAATCTTGGAAAAAACATTGATGAATTGACGAATGAAGAGTTATCCTCTACGAAAAGAGTGGACCCTGTCAAGGTGAAAGACTTAAAATTAAAGGTCATCGATGGTAAATGGGAGAGAAGCAACTAACCATAAGGCAACGAATCAATAAATTATTGTCAGAGAGTACCATGACCGCCAAGGACCTGTCTGCGATACTTGGCATAAAGGAAAAGGAAGTATGCGATCATTTACCTCACGTTGAGAAATCTCTTTCAAAAGGTCTAACACTTATCGCCCAACATCCTGAATGCCTGAGATGTGGATTCATATTCGAAAAAAGACAACGGTTCACCATTCCAAGCAGGTGCCCTAAATGTAAAAGTGAGTCAGTAACCGCGCCATTGCTCAGTGTTACTGAAAAGAAGAAAAAATGAATTACACGGAAAGTCTTCCCTGGATTCAAGCAGTAATAATTATAAGATGGCGCAGAACCTAATGGCGCCTGGTGAACTACTACAATTAGTGAATAAAGGTCAGGAAAAAATGTCGGATCAAAAACATGAAATGGCTGAACAAAATATATGCGAATTTGAGGAGGACGCGCTTCTACCAGTTCAAGAAGACAGATTAAGGAATGTTGTAGACCGCATGGTCAAATCGTGCAAAGAGGGAAATGGTATCGATCATGTTGGCGCGGCCCTCATACCCTCCAGGCAAACCATAATTGAAATAATCAAAGGCCTGCAAGACGTGCTTTTCCCAGGTTTCTTCGGCAAGCAGGAGTTGACTGAGACATCACTTGAATATCACCTGGGCTCACAGATCACATTACTTTATGAAAAGCTTTCCAACCAGATTTCCAAAAGCATAAGACATGAATGCAGAAGAATGGACAATCTCTGTGTTAAATGCGCTCAAAAAGGCGCGCAAGAGGCCCTGATTTTCCTTGAAAAACTCCCTGAGATCAGAAGAATATTGGCTCTTGACGTAAAGGCCCATTATGAGGGAGACCCCGCGGCTAACAGCACGGATGAGATCGTATTTTCATATCCAGGGCTTTTCGCCATATTCGTTTACAGATGCGCGCACGAATTGTTGGTCCAAGGCACACCGCTCATTCCCAGAATAATGTCCGAATACGCACACGCTGTTACAGGAATAGACATCAACCCAGGCGCAACAATAGGGGAGGAGTTTTTTATCGACCACGGCACAGGCGTGGTAATAGGGGAAACAACCACAATAGGAAACCGGGTAAGGATTTATCAAGGAGTCACACTGGGCGCCTTGTCCGTACCCAGGGAATCCGAGGGTGGGGGTAAATTGAGGGGGCGTAAGAGACATCCAACCATTGAAGATGATGTTACAATCTACGCTCAAGCAACCATTCTGGGAGGAGAAACCGTTATAGGGGCCAGATGCGTAATAGGCGGCAATGTCTGGATAACAACCCCTGTCTCCCCTGATACCACAGTGCTCCTGGAACCACCGACACACGTGTACAAGGAAGAAAAGAAGCCGGGTAAAGAATTTTAAATGATTGTTTCGTGCAGAATAGTAAAATATTTTAAGACCGTGTTTTCTAATTCTTGATACAATTCAGGTTTTTTGTTAAAGTTCTCTTTTATTAAAAAAATGTGATATAAGTGAAATTCAACAATGGAGATAATACGTTGGCAAAAATCTATTATGACAAAGACGTTGACAAAGCCGCTCTGGAAGGTATAACAATAGCAGTTATAGGTTACGGTAGTCAAGGACACGCGCACGCCCTTAATTTAAAGGATTCGGGTTTTAAAGTGGTAGTAGGTTTAAAGCCCTCAAGCTCCAGATGGGATAAGGTGGGCAAAGACGGCCTTGAAGTGATGGAAGTGGATAAGGCGGCTGATAAAGCGGATATCATAATGATACTAGCCCCTGACGAAGCCCAGGCGGCCATTTACAAGGAAAAAATATTACCGGTTTTAACAAAGGGTAAAACACTAGCTTTCGCGCATGGTTTCAATATACACTTTGGGCAGATAGAAGCCCCTGATGATGTGGATGTTTTTATGGTAGCCCCTAAGGGTCCGGGGCATCTGGTCAGAAGGATGTACAAAGAGGGAGTTGGTGTTCCCGGGCTTGTGGCAATTCACCAGGATTCAACTGGACAATGTCTGAACAAAGGACTCGCGTACGCTCAAGGCATAGGTTGCACAAAGGCCGGTCTCATAGAGACCTCCTTTGCTGAAGAGACGGAAACCGATCTGTTCGGGGAGCAAGTTGTTCTGTGCGGTGGGGTTACCTCTCTTGTAACCGCGGGGTACGAGACCTTGGTCAATGCTGGATATCAGCCTGAAATAGCATATTTCGAGTGCCTGCATGAATTGAAACTTATAGTGGATTTGATGTACGAGGCCGGAATAACGGGAATGCGATATTCCATCAGTAATACGGCCCAGTATGGAGATATGACAAGAGGCCCCAGGATTGTTGATGACTACACAAAGGACGAAATGATAAAGATCCTGGAGGAAATCCAGTCAGGGGCGTTTGCCAAGGAATGGATCCTGGAGAATTATGCGGGCAGGCCGGTTTTTAAGGCGCTGGAGCGTCAGTCAGCTGAGCATGACATTGAAGTTGTAGGTGAAAAACTGCGCTCTATGATGGGTTGGATAACCTCATCACTGGACGAGAAATAGTCCGGCGTTTTATTTCATCATTCGCTGGAAGGTTTTAGTTATTGGACACGTCAATAAATAGATCCGGAACCGTTAGAATAACGACCACGGGTCAAGTCAGGGTAATAACGATCAGGGCCCATTGAAAAATTGTATTTTTGTGTCAAAATAGTGATAAAATATGGATTGTAATTTCATATTAAACGGTTACAAGTGATCATATAGACACGTTCAATACGGTTATCCATATGGCTAGGAACCGGCTAAGCAGGTTAATTTTTTTATGATATACTTTATATCATAAATGACATAATATGGTTTATGCTTGTAAGTGGTTGATTGCATGCGCTTTATTATAATAAGGGCCGCTGGAATCCAATTTAAAGAGACTTCAAAAAGCCACTAAGAATGGCGTTAAGGCCGCACGAATCTTTTTGGGTCTTATTAAACGCCTGATATGGGAAAAGTCGTATGGGAAAAGTCGATTGATATCCCAAGGGATTGCCCGTGTGGGAAAGGATGGCGCGGGAGATGATAAAAAGCATAAAGGTTCAAAATTTCAAGAACTTTAAAGACGCCGAATTTGATGTGAGGCCATTGACCATATTTGTTGGCTCGAATGGTGTGGGAAAGTCTAATCTCGGTAATCTGCTCTTAATGATGAGTTTTCTGTCCTCCGGCCCCTTCAGCAGCGCGTTCGGACCAGGCCCTTTTACCTTCAGACAAACATTGTCCAGGAGGGAAAAGGAGGATAGTTCGCAGCAAGACATGGATCTGAGATTTTCCGTGACCCTTGAGGTTGATGGGGTGAATTACGAGTACACTTTGATTTTTACTGAGCTTAGAAGAAACGAATACCTCATCAAAGAGGAAACACTACAGGAAGTCCAAGGGGAGATTTTATTTACCATTGAAGAGGTCAGAGCCAGGGAATCCAAGATGGCCCAAATGAGAAAGGGGCATGCTTGGAATGACGCGGAAAAGCGTATTCGGAGCGTAGCCCAATGCCTTTCAAAAATAAAGCGCTATAGATTTGTCCCTGATCTTATTAAAAAGCCATCCCCTATACAAGACTCTTATTTATTGGATCACACCGGCGAAAACCTTGCTGCCGTTATTCATCACCTTGAGAGAAATCATCCGGACAACCTGGAGAGAATAGTAGAAGAAGTCAGGCGGAGCATCCCTGGAATCAGAAGGATCTTTACACCAAGTCTCGGGGACCCTAATCAAGTTGGTATAGGCGTTGAAGAGGAAGCAAAATCCGGATACTTTGTGGGGCCGCAATTGTCCGATGGTTTCCTGGTGTTTTTGGCCCAATGCGCGCTATTTAATCTTCCTGATCAACCGAGAATTTTCTTTGTGGAAGAGCCGGAGACTTATCTTAACCCAAATAAATTAAGGGTCATATACGGCCTTATCCATAGATTTTGCGCTGCGAATCAAGATAAGCAAGTCTTAATGAGTTCACATTCACCTTATTTCATAGACTGGTCCGACGAGTCGCCAGAGGAACTCACACTAATGAAGAACAATCAGGGCTGGGCGGAATTTAACAGCCTTCGGCAAGCAAAGAGTCTCAGGGAGTTTCTTGAATACGACCCATGGGGACAAGAATGGGTAACCAGTTTTTTTAGGGCCGACTACGCGGACGAGCCCCTACAATGTGAATCAAACATCCGTAGCAGCGGATTGGCCGATACAGGAAAAGAGCCTTGGGATGTGGAGGTCGACGAGGAGCAGAATATGTTTTTTGCTGAAAAATAGGCTCAGGTTGAATTCATTCAAGCGCCGACTTACTCATCCTCTGATTTAACTCTCTCCCATGTGTCTATCTTAGTTGGTCCCTTAGAGAGTCTATGGTATTGCCATGCGAGGTGACATTGGAGAATAGCTTCCTCTATCCAATCCCTCATATCGCAAAACTGGCCCGGCGCCCCTTGGGTCTCTTCCTTTTCAGCCTCGCCCTTCACTACACCATCCACGTTTTGCAAGAGTTCGAATATTCTACCAAAACACTTGTGGGCTCTAATCTCAAAATCTTCCTTGCTTGAAATTTCAGTATCCAATTGATTTTCTCCAAGAAATGATAGTCTAAATATGCCCCGCTATCGGACCACGATAAAAATGAAATTTGAGCGCAGGATTGATTATTGGCAAAAATAAGGAAATTGGTCTCAGGGATCAGTAAAGCGAATTAATTCATTTCACTGATCCCGTGACATTACACTAGGCCGCTATTAGGCGCCATTTTCCATCCGGAATATCAAGTTGGTCAACCATATCTTTAGCCTTTTCATTAATATGAAAGTCATCAGGACTGTCCGGCCCTATCAGCACAACTGGCCCTTGAAACTTACTGGCGAATTTCTCGATCGTCGTTGTGCCGCCAAAGTCGGCGTTCTTGTCTTGATATCCGATAACAAGAACCTCGTAGTCTCCTCTTCTGAAGCACTTCCTTAATTCTACTTCACTTGCGCCTTCACACAATCTGAAACCAACGTCACTGTATTCTCCGAGTTTGTCGTCGTATTGCATGCGCAACTCTTTATCTTTTTTGGAGATCAGATCATCAGAGACAACTTCTGTTTTGGTCTTTTCCGAGTCCACAAAAACCACATCTCTTCGTATCGTGTAAGGTGATTCCAGAAATTGGAAGATGTTTAATCTTGTATTGTGTTTTCTAGCAAGATTGAGAGCGTAATCAAAGGCCCAATCCCCTTGCTTGGAAAATATCGCGCATAAACCTACACCTTGCATTCTTTCCTCCTGGTTATTTTGTCTTAATTACCAATGGTTGTTTATTCCGCTACACTGACATTAACTCAACGTGGCTAATCTATTTTCCCTGATCTCAGCGACTTCCTCCGGGCTACAAGGGATGACTATTTTGAAGATCGTTCCTCGCCCAGGCTCTGATTCAACCTCAATCGAACCCCCATGTTCCTTGACGATCTTCCTGGTTATCACAAGGCCCAAACCTGTGCCCTTGGCGCCTTTGGTAGAATAGAACTTCCTGAAAAGATTATTCTTTACGTCCTGGGCTATTCCAGGACCATTATCTTCGACCGTGATCCTGAGGTTGGAGTTCACAATAGTAGCGGAAACTCTCACAATGAAATTATCGCCTAGCGAGGCCTCACAGGCCTGTACCGCGTTGGACACCAGATTGGACAAGACCGAGTGGAGTCCCGCGGGATCTACCATCACGCTAGGCATGCGCCCTTCAAAATCTCTGACAATCTCGATATTGGCATCACCGGCCTTTTTTGAATAAAGATCGCACACCTCATTAAGTAATTCGCAGGGGTCCACCTGTTTGTATTCAGGCGGTCTTTCCTTGGAAGCGTAAAGGATACCATGGACAAGATCAGACACTGTTTCCACATTTTTCTTAACGATTTGCCAACCTGATAGGACTCGATCTTCCTTGTTTCTTTCAAGACCACTGTCAACCATATAGACGCCACCCTGGAGCCCATTCACGATATTCTTTATGGTATGTGACATTCCTGCGATTGTTTCCCCTAAAAGGATCAACTCACTCTGGAGCCTTTTTACTTCAGTGATGTTCGTACACATCTCCATTACAGCGTAAATAACTCCCTCATTGTCATAAAGCGGCGCTGTATAAGCTATTATGTGTGTTTCTTCCCCGTCCCGTCTCCAGACTTCCTCTGATGTGTGAGTATTTCCATCAGCAAAGGTTTTTTCAACAGGGCAATTGTCACACCTCGTCTCGCGCTTCTTATAGATCCTGAAGCATTTCAGGCCAATACCCTTGCCAAAATCCCTCTCAAAGAGTCTGTTGGCCTGGATTATCTGATAATTTTTGTCCACCACGGTTAGATAACAAGGAACCTTCTCAAAAAGCTGCTGATACTCCCTTTGTCTCTTCTCCAACTCCCTTTGCAATCTCTTAAGGCTTGTGATATCAACCGACATTTCCATGACTTCCAGAACATTGCCGGAATCGTCCACTATAGGTGACGTTGTCACAAAGACATTTGCCTCCCTGTCCCTAAGCCTCCAGACTTCTTCAGAGTTGTAAGTCTCACCTGTGGCGAAAGTCTTCTCAACAGGACAATCAGGGCATTTGGAGTCCAAACCCTTATACGCTTTGAAACAATTCCGACCCTCCAGTTCTCCGAATGTGTCCCTGAAGGCCCTATTGGATTTCACTATCTTGTAATCTCTACTGATAAGGGTCAGGTAACAAGGGACTTCATCGAACAATGCCTTGTACATCTTACGCCTTGCATCCAAATGTTCGGTTCTTAAATTTACTTGCCTGCTCATCTCGTCAAAGGTCTTCTCCAGCTCTGCAAACTCATCTGACCCTCTAGTGGAATCATCGTCCATCAACTCCCCCCGCGCTAAAGCGGCGGCCTTTAACTGAAGTCTTTTGAGTTGCGGATTTACCAGGAATATTACTGCAAGGCCGATTATTGAAGAGATGAAAAGAAAAAGCACAAATGCAAACAAACCAGTTTTTTTTGCCGTTTCCCAGCTTTCACGTCTCACGCTGCTCAATGCGAGTTTAAGCTCCAAAGCCCCTAATACTTCTTCCTCTGAAGGGGGCGCGTGACACGCGGCCGATGAGCAGCCCGCCTCATTGGGGATTGGGTTGACCACGCGCAACCATTGATTGTCCTTTATTACTAATCCATGGCCCTCGGAGGCGCCGCTCTCAATCTTTTCCAACAGCGCCCTGTTTTCATCAGGGTCCCTGAGCTGGGCCATGCCGCTATAGTAGTGAACCACTCCATCCCGGTCAAAAATCGTGATCTGGGCCAAGTCGTCCTCTAAGGCCACAGTTCTGAGCGTTTCATGAATTAATTGTCGATTCTTAGTCATCATTCCGTTCCAGATGGCGGCCTTGACGATCTTAGAATCTCGCATAGCCTCATTGGCCCTGCGTTGAATGAGCCTTTCCTCCAGTGCGTTAATGCTTCTGTAAGTAAAAGCAAGAATCGCCAGAAACATGATAAGACCCGCATAAAAACTCAGTTTAAAGCTGAGGCTGCGGGTGAATTTAATTATAGGTTCCAGGGGGTTGACTGTCATCGGAAACTTTCTGTGGTCGCCCGTTGGGGATAACGGGATAACTACCCCCAACAGGCTATTGGAATTCAGTCAATCAGCCGCCCAGAGCCTTTTTGATTTCGCTCAAAAGAACTTCTTTATCAACAGGCTTCTCTATATAAGCCTCAGGTTCTTTTATAGCCCGCTGCTTTAACCATTCCTTGAAATCCATGCTCGGCACGTCATAGCTGCCGAATCCAGTTACCATGATCACAGGGGTGGATCCCACGTCCGGATCCTTGCGAAGCTCCCTGTACATTTTGATACCTGTTTTGTTGGGCATCAACAGGTCAAGTGAGATCAGATCAGGCTTCTCTGATTTAACTTTGTCCAAGCCCTCTTCTCCATCGGTGGCAGTGATAACTTCATATCCACTGTCCTCAAGAAGGGCGGTCAAAAAAACAATCATGTCTTGTTCGTCATCAATGACGAGAATCTTCTTTGCCATCTTATACCTCCTAGACGAAGTTCCCCGGTCCACAGAAAGTAGGTCAACAATAACACGAGATTCATGTGAACTGAACGGTTTATCTTGAATCGTCTCCAGGAAGCACAAGAGCCTCGGACATGAGTTCCGCAAGATTCATGACTTTAGCGCCAAGTTTATAATGATCTACTATTTCCTTGAGTTGGTCCGTGCAATTATGACAGGACTGAAGCACAACCGTCGCGCCGGTAGCCCAGATCTCATCAGCTTTGATTTTACCTGCGGCTATTCTCCTCGGGGAGAATTCAGGCATGGCCAGTGCCCCTCCGCCGCCACCGCAGCAAAAGCTGCTTTCCTTGTTGTGTTCCATCTCCTTGAAATTGTCCACGCACGCGTTTATTACTATTCTCGGTTCATCCCATACGCCTCCGGAGCGTGCGATATTGCAGGAATCATGATAGGTGAAAACATCATCTTTCCAGACCGACTTATCTAATTCGAACTTGTTTTGTTTTACCAATTCAGCAAGTAGTTCCATAACGCTGGTGATCTTGAACGGCACTCCGCCAAGCCAATTGGGAAGCTCCCATCTGAGCCCCCTGTACCCGTGACCGCACTCTCCGGACAACAAATATTCACATCCGAGCCTGTCCATCTCTTCAAAAATCCAACTTGCAAAGAGTCTCGCGTCAGTGTCAATACCATTGAACATAGCGTAATTTGTCAGGTCCCAGTATCTCGAAGAAATGGTGAAATCTACGCCGGCCGCGTTAAGGCACTTGGCTGTGGCCTGTATTGTCAGGGGATAGTACTTTGGTTCCCTGGGGTTAAGGGTAAGAAAATACTTTGCGCCTTTTTTATCCAAAGGAATCGTGAAGTCCGAACAACCTTCTTCATCCTGCAGCTCTTCCTCGATCCACTCGATTGTCTCTATGAATTCATCCTGAGGAACAGCCATGTTGTTACCATGGTTATAGTGGGTGTCGATGGTATCCTGAAGATGTTGAGGGATTCTGCCGACTTCGCACATAATTCCCCTCGCTGCCCTGACGAGCATCCCATAATCCACACCCATGGGGCAATTGAACGTGCACCTTCTGCACATGGTGCAGCCACCCCATAACTTATCATACATTTCGTCGGCAAGTTCCTTATCCAGCTTTCGGGCCCCGACCATTGAGGGAAACACCTTACCCAGCCAATCAAACCTGCCTTTGTACCATTTTCTGAACCTGTCCGCCTTGTAAGCGGGTAAAAGTTTCTTGTCCTCTGGTATGGAAACACTGTAATGGCACGCGTCCGAGCACATTCCGCAATGAATACATCCGGCCAAAGAAGTTGAAACTATGCGATTCAGCTTGCCAGGTAACAATTCCTCCATCTTTTCCAGCATTTCAGGAGTGAACTCTGTTTTGGTCGGCCATTTGCGATCTTCTTGAGTCCCTATTTTATCGGCTGTCTTTGTTTCTTCAGCCTGATCTACTGTCTTAGCCTCTTCGACCATTGGGTCATCCTCCGTATATAGAATTGTTTATGATTACTGATTCGCCTTCTTTGTGTTCAAAATGCCTCTGCCACCGAATATTTGGCCGTACATTACTCTACCGAATGGATAAAGAACATAATGGGATATCTTGCTGAATGGCACGTATAGAAGGAAGAAACAGACCATCAGGAAAAACATCCACATCCAAATGGTATCCTGTTTTCCTATCAACCAGTAGTAGTTGGCCACAACGCCAATCGTAAAGAATACGGTCATCAAAATTACCGCAAAGTAATCTTCAAAGCTCGAGATTATACTGATCTTTTCATCGGTGGCTCTTCTGTAGAGCCTGCGCAGGCCGATTAAAACAGCCAGGATTTGGAAGCCCATGAATACCTTCGTGACAGTTGGGGTTAGCAATTCAGGGGTAAATGGAATAAAAAAAGTGGCGCCAATGGTTATGGCCACTGCCACGTGAAAGATCATGAATTCCGCGTAGAAATACATGTTCGTCCTTGTGCTTTCCATACTCCAGGGTTTTAGAACATTAAAGAGGGATTCTATGGCCCCTGCGTATCTATCCCCTTTTAGCTCCGCCTTTTCAGGGGGGCCGGGTTTTTTCATTAATTGGTAAATCTTGATTGCGTACATGGCGGCCATGAATAAGAGGCAGACATGTGATATCATCATCAGGGTGTGTAAGCCGTCGCTCACATGTAATTCCATGATCTTCTATCTCCCTTCGCTTTTGTATATGGACTCAAACGCGGCGCCTTCGGATTGTTTTTATCCGTGCGGTCAAACCGGAGTCATTTTTGTTGAGCGTAATCCTTGGGGCCGGGCCTTGACCCCAATCATTCCTATGCGGCCAATTCAAGAGCGGATGGAGTTCCAAATCAATGAGACCAGGCAGATCATTTCTGACAGACTCATTATGTGTAGGACAGAAAAACCCAGCGCTAATCTTGACCTGAATTGTCGAGTAAACTAAAGGGGGATTATTTATTAATTGAGCTGCGTTGTCAAGATCAAAGATCCGCCTGGCCGTAATTTTTTCTGCGGCCGCAAGACCGGCGCTGGTCTCCGGTAAATATTATCCCGTTCAGAGCGGGAGTTAAATTGAAGGGTCAATAAATCGCGTGAATCACATTATGTCTGTCAAGAAATAGCTCAGGCGCGGGCCTGAAAACTAAGTTAAATCCTGGTAAGTGGTTGCCAAAAGCTGATCATTGCGCGTCAAGCCAAAGGTCGTAAATCAGGTTAAGATTTCCTGGGGACATCCTGAACATATACGCCGTCAGGGTAGGAAAGGCGACAAATATAGAGGCGCCAAAGCTGTGTTGTTTA
>CAZFJT010000005.1:0-19941 GCA_964519135.1 uncultured Syntrophales bacterium
GGAGGCCGGAATGAAATTTCATTTCATTCCGTGTTTTATTTAGAGAATTACTATATGCGGATAAATCACGGAATTCCCAGGATCAAATTAAGCTTGCGCGCTTTTTTCAGGCGTCTTTGAGCCCAGCTCGGATGTAAGGGCCTCTATAATTACATCCGCGTCCGCGGGTTTACCCAAGACCATAGACGCGCCACTTCCAAGACTCAATCTTCTCACCGAGGGGCTATCAAAAGCCGTCATTACTACAGTCTTCAAGTTTGGCCTATTGGTCTTTACCCAGTCCAGAAGAGCCAGCCCATTAAGTTTCGGCATCATTACATCTGTAATCAATGCGTCGAACCTTCTTTTTTCAAGCTCATCGTAAGCCTCCTGGCCATCCTGACAGGTCACCACATTAAAGCCGGCTTGTTTCAATCTTCTATCCATGGCCCACAAGATATCCGGATTATCATCAACTACCAATACATGCATACTTTGATCGCTCATTTTCTTTTTTTCCCTTCTGCAAGTAATGATGAAACATCCCTGACAATTTGGCAGAGCTTGTCTATATATTCATCGGTTATACGATCCAATTCCACAGGGTTTTCCCTGTTTGATTTCAGATCTGCTGAAAAGGCTTTTAATCCTATTAATAGCGACGCCAATCTGTTTAAAGCTTCATGTCTGTGCGCGCTCATTGATTTGGCTTCTTGATCAGACAACGGTATTTCCAACTGGGAAGGACCATTATCTTGGGTAATAACATTGGACGTAGCCACATTTGCAACCTTTATCAATTCCTCAACCTCATAGGGTTTGGACATGAAGTATACCCAGTCAGGGAGATCCTTTGTCCCCAAAGCCTCTCCACTTATCAAAATACAGGCCACACCTTTGTTATCCGCCCTGATCTCAGCCAAGAATTCCAGTCCCTGACAATCCGGCAATTTAGCGTCAACTATTGCCACAGATATTATCCGTCTGCTAATGAGATTCCTCGCTTGATCGCAGGATGTGGCTATAAGCACTTCACAGTCTCGAATTTTCCTCTGGAGGTTGCGAGCGGTAAAATACGCCAATGTTTCATTATCGTCTACTACTAGAATTGTCCTCATTTGAGCTCCAAAGGTAGTTTCCTGCAAGCGCTCCTTTGATGATTGAGAATGCCTTCAAGCTTCAGACAGATTCACAAAAAAACTTAAGCATAAATCGTGCCGAAAAACCAGAACAGGGGCTTTGATGTATTTGTTGAGGCATTTCATTTAGTTATCATTTTATTGCAAAAATACAATGCTGGGTTTTCCTCAGAAAAGTGTTCTTTTTTGAATCAAAAAAACAGCCTGAAAGGACATATGATGTAATAATAATTGGTTATGAAAATCGGTGTGTGTGAGATACACTCCTGGCGGTTTTTTTAGGAGTGCTTTTCACACTTGTGCATAGGTAATTTTAATTTTTGGTAAATGGGAATGTTTTATTAAGCGGATCTAAAGACTTTTTATTCCATACCTATGGCCTTCATTTGGTGGGCAAGCGCATGCCTTGATATGCCTAAAAGTTTCGCCGCGTCTTGCCTAATCCCGCCGGTCCTTCTAAGGGCTTCTTTAACAAGAGATTTCTTGACGTCTTTTGTCACATCATGGAGAGATCTGTTATGTGGAAATTTTATTTGCAAAGACCAGTCTTCATTGTTTGATTCCAATCCCAAAGCGCCTATGTTCACATTCCTGCCTTCAGATATCATCAGCCCTCTTTCCAGGACATTTCTCAATTCTCGGACATTACCAGGCCAATGATAAGAACTGAGCGCGGCCAAAGTGCTTTGATCCACCCTAGGAACTTGTTGTAGCTGCATTTCCACTGCAAGACGTTTCATAATTTCATCGATTAAATCAGGCAGGTCATCCAATCGTTCCCTTAAAGGGGGTATATTTATTGTCAGCACATTGATCCTATAGAATAGATCCGCCCTAAATCGCTTTTCTTCAATTTCTTTCCTCAAATCTCTGTTCGTTGCCGCTATGAGTCTGGCGTTGACTTTAATATTGGTTTCTCCGCCAACCCTGGTAAAGGACCATGTGTCCAGGAAGGTCAAGAGTTTGGCTTGCATCGCGGGAAAAAGCTCACCAATTTCATTAAGGAGCAGGGTTCCGCCCTCAGCCAACTCCAAAAGACCTCTTTTTCTGCCTTTCGCGCCTGTGAAAGCTCCAGGCTCATGCCCGAAAAGCTCCGATTCCGCCAATTCCGGTGAAACCGCAGCGCAATTTACCGAAAAGAAAGGCCCATTGGATCTTTTTGAGTGATCATGAATAAACCTGGCCAAATAATCCTTTCCACTGCCACTTTCACCCAGCAAAAGCACAATACTGTCCATAGATGCGGCATTAAGCGCATTCTCCAATGTGGCCCTCATTGCTTCAGATTTACAGTCAGCCAATGGATTTTCATCTACAGAATCGGCTTTCTCATCGTAAGCGCTTATGTTTCCACGTCTCAATACTCTTATTTCATCGTCTTTTAGACTATCCTTTAGGGCCTGTTCAACAGCGTGGAGAAGTTCTTCAGGCTCAAAAGGTTTTGTCAGGTAGTCTCTGGCGCCTTGCTTGGTAGCCTCTACAGCAGATCTTATGGAACCATGGGCGGTAATTATTATATAATGCGCGTTTGGAAGGTTTTGCCGCATCTCCTGCATCAATTGGGTGCCGTCCGCGTCAGGCAATCTCAAGTCCAGTATTATCACATCCGGAAAGAATGAAGAGGCAACGCTTCTTGCGCCGGCCGCGTTATGGGCGCCGATTACCTTATACCCCTCTTCATGCAAGATATGCTCAAGATGTTTTACCAATTGGACTTCATCGTCAACTATGAGTATTGTTCCCCTCACCTGAAATTACCTCGAAGATTTTTTTCGAACACTAAACATCATTCAAGTTCGCCAAGTTGAGCGCATTTATATATTCCCCATTTGCTTTTGTTGTCGGCAGGCCGCTTTATTTGTAAAGTCTGTCCCAGTTCTGTTTAGAATAGAAGTAGAGAATATTGCTAACACCGGTCCAATCAATGAATCACACATTAGCGGATTCTAATCTCTTTTATTACCGAAATCTTGGAATTACCGTTCATGTCGCTCAGAATGGTTTCCAAAACATAGGACCCCATTCTCAAGCCGGTTATGTTATATTCCAAATTTATTGAAAAATCTGAAATAAATCTCCTGCTCTTGACTATCCATTTCTCGAATTCCTTTTGTTGAGCTAATTCTATTCCATCTTTTGTTTTCAATGAGAAATCGGCCCTGATAGCGAATTCATAATCATCGCCATCCTTTAGGACATTATACCCAACAGGCTCAACATAAAGGTATATGGGTTCTTGGGCGTTGTAGACATTATTTTCCTTGGGAATGTACATGCCGTAACCTTTAGCAGGCTCAACAACCAATTGCGACAGAACCACTCCCATTCCGGCCTTTGGCCAGATCTCCCTGATAGCCCCTTTTAAGGATTCTATAGCTTCAGGGATCTTATTTTCTGATATCTTTTTCTCGGAGCTTTGTAGAATAGAGGCAATATCCTGGACGTGGCCTGGAGAAGCCATCAGTCCAAATATTATGAAACTGATCTGGAAAATAATAACAGAACATTTGAACATTTTCCCCTCCGGACCGAATTATACATGGAGCGGGTCAAATAGGCGCAAGTCTTGTTACGTTAACAAGTGGTAGCTTGCATTGTCAAGATGAATAGTAATATTCCGGAATTAACAAGCCATTTTCAACCAACTTGGCATGAGCGTATCAACTGCCCCAAGACATGGTTTTTTTCAGTCGTGGTAGAGTAATATTAATCTTTAGACTCAGATTCATCCAACAATAACTTTACCACCTCCCTGTGTCCCATGGATGAAGCGGCAATTATCGGAGTTCTGCCTCTATTGTCCCTTAATTGTGGATCAGCGCCCTTTTCGAGCAATAGCTTCACGGTTCCGACCCTGCCTTTTGAAGACGCGGCTATCAAGGCCGTCTGCCCTGATTTGTCCCTTGCGTTCACATCAGCGCCCTTGTTCAACAGGACCTCGATCAACTCGATGCTTCCCCTGGACGCTGCGTCTATTAGAGCATTATGACCGCTTTTGTCATTTATGGCTACGTCGGATCCCTTTGAAAGCAGATATTTTGCTATTTCCAGCTTGCCTGATATGGCCGCCCACATTAGTGCGGTCCTTCCTGATGAGTCTGCGTGATTTATATCTATCTCTTTTTGTACCAACGTTTTTACCAACTCCAGATTACCGTTTGTTACAGCCATTATCAGGGCGTTTCTCTTTTGTCGATCCTGGGCGTTTACATCAGCGCCTTTACCAATGAGATATTCGGCCACGTCAATCCATCCGTTTGAACACGCCCAATGTAGAGCCGTCCGACCGCCATTGTCCTTGGAATTCACTTTAGCCCCTTTATCGACTAGGTACTTTACCATTTCTTTCTGACCACTGGACGAGGCCGCAATCAAAGGGGTTTGCCCATTCCTGCCCTTAGCTTTAATATCCGCTCCATTTGAGGCGAGCTCTCTGACGATGTCCAGATGACCTCCCCTGGCGGCCACTATGAGCGGGGTTATACCACCCCTGGCGCTCACCTTGACATCCGCTCCGTGTTTTATGAGTTCTTGTACAACAGCCAAATGCCCCCTGGATGAAGCTTCAAGTATGGCTGTTCTGCCCTGTTTGTCGGATATATTCACATCCGCTCCGGCGCTTATGAGCAATTCAACCACCTCCAGGTGTCCACCAAGGGCCGCCCACATCAAAGCTGTTTTGCCGTTTCTATCCACTGAATTGATATCCATGGGCGCCTTTATCCTTCCGGTTCCTTTGTCAGACCGGCCGGCCGCAACCATGAAATCCTTGACCACAGGCGCCACATATCCAAGGGAATTCTCAAATCGTTTTGGATCAAACCCCACTGAATTTTCAGCCAATGGCGCTGATTGAGAAACAATCGCGCACAGCAAGATCGTCAGAATACAAAGCAGGCCTTTATTTTTATACTTCATTTGATGCAACCTCCCTGGATTACAATGCCTTTATTGCGGTTTTCATATCAGCCGATCGACGCCTTTTATAACGTTGTTTATGGTTTCCGCCAACCTGTGGGCGCTGTATGGCTTCGGTATCACCCCATTGAATCCGAACTCGGAATAATTGGCCATTATGGGATCATTGGAGTATCCACTGGATACAATTGCCTTAACATTGGGATCCAGTCTCCTAAGCTCCAATAATGACTCGTATCCGCCCATTGACCCTGGTATCGTCAGGTCCAGTATTACCACATCATATGGATCTGAATTCTCCATAGATTTCTTGTACGCCTCCAAAGCCTCATAGCCATCGCTAACCGTGGTAGCGCTATATCCAAGCATGGATACCAAATCTTCAGCCAGTGTTCTGATGGCGGTTTCATCATCCATGATTAAGACTTTGCCTGTTCCACTAATAATTTCCGAGCTATGATCTTTTTTTGGTTCCGGTTTTGCCGTGGTGGCCGGTATATAAACATGAAAGACGCTACCTTTGCCAGGCTCAGACTCCACAGTAATCAGACCGTCATGATTCTTGATAATCGAATATGCTGTGGCAAGACCCAACCCGTTCCCTTCAGATCTGGTAGTAAAGTATGGGTCAAATATTTTCGGTAATAACTCCTTATCAATTCCCACGCCGGTATCCAACACTGATATTCGCACGTATCGATTTGCAGGCAAAGGCAGGCCCTTGTCTCCTCTTAGTTCTTCATTACACAGCCTGACAGTTATTACACCACCACTTGGCATAGCCTGTAGTGCGTTTATAACTAAATTTCCAAGAACCTGGCTTATCTGTACCTCATCTATCTCCACAGTCCAAATGTCTTCAGGAATTACAAATTTCAATTTAGCGTTTGCGCCCCTGGCTGCAAACTCACAGGAATCCACTGCGACTTCCGCTATTGAGGAAGCCACTCGAATCGGCGCTCCCCCTTTGGAGAAGGTAAGGAGCTGTCTGGTAAGATCTCCGGCTCTAGTCACAGCCCTTTCAGCCTCGACCAGATATTTTTTCCTGTTTTCACTTCCTGATTCCGCGAGCGCGGCCACAGAGATATTTCCTTGAATTGCCGTTAATATATTATTGAAATCATGAGCTATTCCGCCTGCCAGCACACCTATGGACTCCATTTTCTCCAGCTTCAATCTCTCTTCTAGCGCCCGGCGCCGCTCGCTGACATCCCTGCAAATACCTCTAAAACCGGATATTTCACTTGATGAGTTTCGAATGGGAGATACAGAAATCTCCAATTGTGATTCTCCTCCATTATTGGAGATATATGTTAATTCCGCGCCCGCGACCGACATACCTGTGTCAAAAACTTTTCTAAACATACGAGACAAATCTGCGGCTGATTCAGGCGCTGACATATCAGAGAAATTCCTCCCAACAGCCTCTTCCTTTGTTATTCCAAAGATCGATATAACAGCGTCATTGAGAAATGTGAAATTTCCCTCCAAATCGACCTCATAGTACATATCTTCAATATTCTCTATTATTGTTCTATGCTTTTCCTCTGATTCCCTTAGAGCCAGTTCAGCTTTTCTTCGAGCCGATATGTCCGTAATCGTGGTTATGGTTCCCCTTCTGGCGTCTTCATTATCCAAAGCTGAAATCCTTATACGTCCATGGAAAGTGGAACCGTCTCTTCTTTTGAACCTGGCCTCTGTTTCTGCTGGACGGCCACTTTTCAGGCTATTGAACAATTCGCTCACCACACGGGAATATTCTTCTGGAGTGAAATAGAAGTCCGATGTTTTGAGATTGAAATAACTTGTCAAAGTCGTTGCTCCGAACATTTCAGCCATCTCCTGATTAGTCCATTTCAACCGGCCGTTTTCAACATAGGAAATTCCTATTGGAGAGGCTTCCAGTATATTGCTGAGCATGCTTTCACTTTTTAAGAGCGCCTTTTCAACCTTCTTTCTCTCAGAGATTTCTGAAATCAGCTTCGCGTTCATCTCCCATAATTCGGCTGTTCTTTCTTCCACTCTTTTTTCAAGATATTCGCCGGCCTTTTTCAGGGCTTGTTCATCTCTCTTCCTGGTTATTTCAACAGCCGCGAGGTTTCCGAATAGTGTCAGTGTATCCAGATCCTCCTGGGTGTATTTCCTCCTTGTCCTGTTAAAAACGTATAAAACACCCAAATTTGTTGCGCCTATTTGCACAGGGCACGCGACACCTGAGATAACACCTTCCTTCTTCACTATGTCATGAAGCAGTGGACCCACCTCTTTAAAATAATCTTCCACTATGTAGCCCTTGCCTGTGGTTGAGACTTTTCCCCCCAGGCCTTTACCAAAAGGGATGCGCAAGTTCTTGAAAGCTTCTGTTTTGATCCCGGAAAGTGTATGCATATAAACTTCGCCGGCTTTTTCATTTCTCAGGGCAATGAAAGATGTGTCTGATTCAAGCAATTCTCTGCTCTTATTCACCAATAGCTCAAGGTTCTCGTCCAGGGTTCGACCTTGGGTCATGGCAAGACCCAATTCATATAGGGCCCTAAACTTCTCCACACTACCGGATATCTTGGTCCCCATAGTTTCAGGGAGCGCTTCCGTATCATCTCTGATATGTTTTTTTAAAAAGGCCTCTATAACAACAGGCCCGGTGGCTAATTCATCCAATTTCCAGGCCTTGAATCCGCAATCTATCATCTGGTCGGTTCTTGATTTAAGGGTCATTTGTCCTTGAATCGGACCACACTTTCGGGACTCACACAGTAACAGATTAATATCATGAGGTATTTCTTTTAGGAACCTATGAAACGGAATACCTGTAATATTGTCTGACTCACAGTCAAGCAGCCCCAAGGCTTGTTCATTTGCGCCAAGAATTGCCCCTGAAGGGTGAATGATAAATAGAGGGAAGCTTATGTTAGAAATAAGCGCATTAAAGTGTCGCCAGTGAACTATTTCATTTTTCAACGGCTTTTTGTTTTCACCGGTACCAGTCCTGTGGAGATGGGGATAATTTGCCTTTTCCCTCATTTTAAACCGCTCTTTTCCCCTACAAACAATGGTGGCCCGGGCGCCAATGGATTGTATTATTATCCGATGGTAATAAATAGATCGCGCATAATTGAATTGAGGATTTATTCCGGCCCATTACCATTACTTCTTTCTGAGCCCCAGTGATTTGATATGGTGGTTGAATGAATCCCTTGTTATGCCCAGCAATTCAGTGGCTTCTTTAATGCTGCCACCAGATTTTTCCAAGCTTTCCAAAATTAACCTCTTTTTTGCCTCATTCAACGCGTCGTGCATGGAACCATTTTTAGGCACCACCACTTTTGCTGATAAACATGACTCAGAATCAATAATTTCCTCTGGTCTTGAATTCAGACCTATGGCCTTGGGTGTTATCAAATCCCCATTGGTAAGTATAAGGGCCCTTTCAAGAACATTTCTCAACTCCCGTATATTGCCCGGCCAATTATAACTCTTTAATATAAGCAGGCTTTCTTTGTGGATCTTAGGAACCTCTTTTAAACCAATTCTAGATGATAACGGCCCCAATAGCCCCAACACAATACCTTCCAGATCCTCCATTCGATCCCTCAACGGGGGAACACGTATTGCTATAACGTTCAGCCTGTAAAATAGGTCTTGTCTGAAACGGCCGTTTTCAACCTCTTTTTCAAGATTCCGATTAGTAGCGGCCACTATTCTGGCATTAACTGATATTTGCTTTTCCCCACCCACTCTGGTAAAGGATTGTGTGTCCAGGAATGTCAGGAGCTTTGCCTGGAGGTTCAAACTTAGCTCCCCCAATTCGTTGAGCAACAGAGTGCCGCCTTCGGCCAATTCCAAAAGCCCCCTTTTTCTCCCTGCCGCGCCTGTGAACGCGCCCGCCTGATGACCAAAGAGTTCCGATTCCGCTAACTCCGGTGACAACGCCGCACAATTTATACTGAAAAAAGGCCCCCCTGATCTGGTGGATTGATCATGGAGTCTTTTGGCCAAATAATCCTTACCAACACCACTTTCTCCGAGGAACAGGCATATACTGTCAGTCTTTGCAGCAAGCTTGACTTCCTTTAATGTGGCCTGCATTGCCGGTGATTTGGATTCATCGCTCTTGGGCTCGGATATTTCAGAGTCAAGGAATTTAAGGCGCTCTTTCCTTTCGGTAATATCCCTTCCTATTCCGCATAAGCCGATAATACGACCAGATGATTCTCTTAAAGGCACTCTTATAAAACTGCATGTTATGGGAGGACCGTTGAATTTTACGCTATATTCCAGCTCTACGGTTTGCCCCCTTAAAACCCTGTACTCAACTTCTTTGGAAATCCTGGCCTGATCCTGCCCGAATATTTCTTCATCAGTCTTGCCGACAACCTCTTTTTTCGCGAGGCCCACCAATCTGAGCATTGCAGGATTCATGTGGGTATATCTTAAAAAACCATCCTTTATGAATACCAGGTCCTCAGCGCTTTCGAAAACAGCCCTGAACCGCTCTTCACTGGCCCTGAGCGCGCGTTCCATTTTCTCTCGTTCGGAGATTTCGTCTTTGAGTTGCATATTTTTTTCAAGCAACTCGGATGTTCTTTCCGCGACTCTTTGTTCAAGGGCGTCATGGGCTTGCTGTAGTTGTATCCTGTGACGTTCCTGCAATTCCAATTGCTTCTTTTCAAGCGTGAGATCCTCCACAGGAATCAGCACCAGTCTTTCTCTGTCAATCCTGAGAGACCTGAAATGCATCCTGGCCCAGATACTTTTTTCACCAATTCGGATGAGACCTTTGGCCATTTTGGGTTTTCTATCTTCCAAGGCCTTTACTACCAACTCCTGGGCCTTGGCGCCTGAGTCGGAATCAGGAAAAAGATTATTAAAGGGCTTGAATCTTAACTTATGATAATTTACGGTCAAAGATCCCCAATGTTCATTTAAAAATGTAACAATACCGGCCTTATCCACCAGCAGGACCGGAAGAGGTAGTGAATTCAGAAGTCTCGCAAATGACGTGAGTTCCACTTCCTTCACATCAAAACTACCGGATGAGGTCACGTCTTTGGAAAAAATACTGTCTAAGTTGATTGATAAAGTGGTTAGATGATTTTTCTCTATCAACTGTGGCTTGTCTTCAATGTTCTCTTGAACTTGGAAGCTTTGAGTATCATTTTTAGCCATGGCTTATCCCTTGCCAAAAAGTCTTGGGCTTTTAAATAGGCGTATGTCAAATCCAGTGAATTGGCAATCAATTCAAAACCTGAGATACTCGAAAATAGGCGCCAGGATTGGGCCATATTTGGTTAAAGTGATCCTTGGGGCGCCATTTGAGTTGGCGGATCCATGTCTTTCATCTGATATATAATATTAAATATTATCGGATGTGACAATCACACATTCAAGGAATTTAGGCTTAGAAAAGGATAATTCATGCCCAAAAAGACCATAGGCGCCAAAGAAGCTCTAGATGATTTCAGATCAGGCATGGAAGATTCTGAGTTGATGGAGAAATACGGACTATCCTCCAAGGGTCTGGAAAGCCTGTTTGACAAACTTCTAAAAGCCGGATTGATCGAACAATGGGAGCTTGAGCGCAGATATTCTCCACTCTCACAAGGCACCGCGATAATAGATCATGGATTTCCGGTCCAAGAAACAAAGCCCCAGGATAAGATTCAACCCGAGGAACAAAAAACTCATCCCAGGAAGACTTCTACCGCAAAGATCAACGTAAATGAAGCGGTTTCATTGATACTCTCAGGTGTAGGCGATAGCGCGCTTATGGAAAAGTACAACCTATCTTCCAAAGGACTTGAGAGCTTGTTCAGAAAATTGAGGCAAGGGGGGTTTGTATCACAGGAAGAACTTGATCAAAGACTCGATAACCTTGAAGCAACAGTTGACCTCAGAACAGTTGTGGAAGAATTGGGGCTTGGTCAGCCCACCAGTATTGTCGATCCTGTGGAAATACAATCATTTGAAGACTTGGGCGAAAAGAATAAAAAGAAACCTGAGCAAAAAAGGCCGAACACAAAAAGTACCCTTAAACAAAGACAAAACATCTATTATGAAGAGAAATCCGATTGGTATGATAATTCCTATCTGGTTATAGTCCTTGTTTTTCTATTCTTTCCAGTTGGCCTGTATGGACTTTACAAAAACAGCCCATTGTCAAGAACCACGAAAATCTTGGTCACAACAGTTTGGGCTGTGTTGGTAGCGTCTTGTATTCTTCTTGAGCCCATGATTCTTGGAGACGCGGAAGATTTTGTTGATGAGATAAATAATAAGCATGGAGCGTACGCGCACGCGGAGCTCAGGGGAATATTCAAAACAACCCTAAGATTATATTGGACAAACAAGACAACGGACCAGAGCAAGGAGAAGATACTGAACCTGGTGGGAAAATCAAAGGATAAGCTATTAAATTGGGGCGTTAAAAGGATAGAAACACCAAATGAATCAGGGACGTTCACAGCTACCAATCTCGTTACAGGTGAAGAGCAAAAAATCCCCGAAAGATCCGTCAGATGGTTTGTTCAATGATAGCAACCCTGTATCACGCCTTTCCCGGCGCGTTAGGTATTTCATGCGCGCTTGTGTGAATCACATTATCCGGATCCATCAATTGATCTTCCGGACTTGATGGTTTCTTATTGTAATCGAACCCCATCGTCCTTATCATCGTAACCACGCTCTCCACTCCGTATTTCCAAAGGGCCAGCGACATCAACGCCAGTATGGAAAAGCCCAGCACACATATTGTCAAAAGGATGTAACCGATCCAATTTGAAATCAGGCTGTTTGGGGAAAGAGGAATAACAAGCAGTATCAATAAATAGAATGTCCCAGGCAAGGCGCCTATGCTCGACAGTAGTGTTTGGACGCATTCGAGTAATTTCACGGACACTTTGAATATCGCGAAAAGCGAGCCTCCCCCTAAGGCGACAAAAACAATCAGCCTAGCCACAAACACCATTGCGGTATTCACTTCCAGACCTGTAAACAGAAAATCAAGCCTGAAAAAGGCCTCAAGGTAATCGAATAATTCCCAGGGAAAAGTCATCTTGAACCCCTAATATTGCAATTAAGAAAAAATATGCTCATGAAATCTGACTCTCCTTTACATATCTCTACTCACCATTAGCTTATAGAGATATATGTCTGCATTCACAGACAATTCATAAATCAGATTTCCGAGCATAAGTCAAGAAGGGGTCATATTACTATTAATTGTAGGTTAATACTAATTATCCATCTTCATAATTAGTGGTATCTTGCGCTTCCCCTGAAACTTGAAATTTATTCATGAAGCGTTTGTCTATATAATTTTTAAAGGCAAATGCAAGTCTTCCATTCCATACCCATGATTTACGGACAAAAATCCCCGTCCCATCTCCTAGATTGAATATGAGCATATAAACTTCCTGGGGTTCAAACCTCTCCATTTCTCCCCCATCCAAAGCCGACATGATATTCTTGTAAAGTATGGGATTTTGCCGCACCGCGTATACTCCTACGCGGTCTATGGCCTTGTCTTCAAGTGTTATACAGTCACCGCCACCGAATATATTTGGAAAATCCACGCTATTGAGAGTTCGGGTGACTATCATGGCGCCGTCCTTTGCGGTTTTTAATCCGGATTTCTCAAATATCGGATAAGAACGGACTCCAACAGCGGGAAGAACCATTTGGTATTCAATGCTTTGCCCATCACTGAGCAATATCTTACCATCTTCAATGGCCTCAGCCCTGGGACCTTCGATTACAGTTATTCCCCTTTTCTTAAAATTAGATAACGCGAGATCTCTCACTTTTCCCGGAAAACTACTCATCAATTTGTCGCCCGCCACAAGAGTCACATTTGCGGATTTACCAACTTTTTGAACCAGGGCCCTTACATTGCCCGCAAGCTCCAAACCCGCCGCGCCCCCTCCAACTATCACTATATTCGGGCTTTTGTCCTTTACGGCCTCAACTATGGCTCTTTGTGCCTTTAGAAGACTCACTATCGGTTTTACTGGGTAAACACCATCCATCGCGCCCTTTACCAGGTCCAAAGGAGCATAACTCCCTGTGTTAAAAGAGACCACATCGTACGAAACCTCTTGTCCATCTTCAAGTTTTAGCGCCTGAGCCCCTGGATCAGCTTTTTTCACTTTGCCTAATATGAATCTCGCGCCTCTGTTTTCTGCGAGTTTTTTAACGTTGAATCTGACCTCATGGGGTTCATATATCTTGGAGAGCATTCCAGGCCCCATACCTGAGTAGTAATGCCTCTCCACAGGACTGATCAGAGTTACATCATGACCCCTATCAATATAGTCTTTCAAGTTGACCAACGCAGTTAAGTGAGCGTGTCCCCCTCCAACGAAAACTAACTTTTTCCCCATCTTTGAGATGTCCTTTCAATTTAAATTGGTCCTTGGTTATCATATGTAGATATTAATCCTGCGGCTCACTGAAGGAATATGCCTGTTTCATAAAACTTAGGCCCATAGTTGCTCATTTGAATAAAACTCATCTATTGGCCTCACCGGACTTATCAGGACCTGAAACTACCCGAGCAAATAATCTCTTACCGTATTTAAAACCAAGCCCTGCCATCTCCCGCATTTTCGCGATACTTTCAGACCTGGACTTCTTTATCGTTGGATAAACTCTCTGATTCGATCCAAATTTCTTTTTATAATCACCTGGTCCCACAAAATCGAAAATTTCTCCGCCCCTTGCTTTGCACATCCTCATGGCCTTCCACAAAATGGCCTCATTTGGCCTGACATCTGAAAGATGGCGCCAGCTTGCCAACCCCCAACCGAACATGACCTTGTTTGACATAAGAAAAATCGCGGTGGCAATACAAACCCCTTCATTGTTAACCGCCCTTAAACAAATGAGATTGCCTGTGGGTTTCATTATTTTTATCAGGCTTTCCACTGTATTCAGTCCATAAATGGGGATATCACCGTGATGCCTGACAACATGGTCGAATTGCTCGTAATACTCCTTTGCAAAATCCTTATTTTCAGCTTCTTCCACCATCACGCCATTCTTTTTGGCCTTTCTTACGCACCGTCTGGCCGGTGATGTGAATCCAGCGAAAATTTGCTCCTCATCTTGTGTAACATCCAGCTCATAGGTCTCACCTTCTGAGAAGTTGAATTCTTTATGGTCAAAGTCATCCATTCCCATGCGCCTATCAATAACCTCAAGGTGATGGCAATTCATTTTTTCGAAAGCAAATGGAACCAGAGCTTTCAGGGCATCGGCCCTGGAAACATTTTCACCCAAGTTAAAGCCCATATATGGAGTGGTCCAGCCCCTGAATGGGCTACCTAAAATGCGAACACCGAATTTTTTTTGGATAAGGCCTGTAAAATAACCTAAAGTTTCTCCTTTATGCCTTAATTCCGCTATTATGGGCTCAAGTTTCCTGATACTGGTTAGAAATCTCAGCCAAGGAAGGGTTTGAAATACTATTCTGTCTTCAAATTCATCCATAAGAGATTCATCAATGGATCGATAATCAATTTTGAAAAATTCCATACTAATTAAAACCCCGTTATCGTGGATCTGATTTCAGCGAATTCATCGGCTATCTCCTGAAATACGTCAATTATATCAGGGTCGTATTTGGCGCCTTTTTCCGATACTATGACTGCAACCGCCTCTTCGTGGTTCAGGGCTTTTTTGTTCGACCTTGCGGTTGTCAGATTATCGTAAGCGTCCACAATGGATAGAATCCTTGCGGAAATCGGGATATCTTCTCCGGATTTACTGAATGGATATCCTGTTCCATCCCAATGTTCATGATGGTAATAGGCCACCTCCATGGCAATGGTTAAAAAACTGTTTTCTCCTAATTTCTTTACAGCCTCTTCAAGGGCCTTGCCTCCTACCATCGGATGATGGGTTAAAAGCTCAATTTCTTTGGGATGAAGCCTGTGCGGAGACCATAGTATGGAATCAGGCATTGCCACCATACCAATATCGTGCAGAACTGAGGATCTGGTAAGGTCATCAACGAACTTTGGGTCCATGATATTTTCGTACCCGGGTTTTTTTGCCAATCTATTGCACAACACTCTGCAATAAGCTTGAATCCGCATTAAGTGGGAACCGGTCTCCTCACCCCTGGACTCGGTGAGTTTCGCCAATGTGAAAATCGCCACATCCTGTGTTTTGCGAACCTCATTTAGGAGATTTACTATCTCCCGGTTCTGCCGAACAGAATCCGACACATCCAGCCCTACCCACAGCACTCCCATTATGTCCTGATCGGATCCCATCATTGGTGTTAAGGCAAGGGATAGTGTCAGGACCTTACCCTGTTTATTCAGGAGCTTCATTTTACCGTGGGCCGCGCCTGTTGTGGAGCGAGCCACTTTTCTAAGCTGCTCCACCGCGTCTTTGCTGAACGGACCGGGAGGATACAGGATTGACACATTCTCGCCGGTTATCTCTTCAGCCATATAACCAAAAATATTTTCAGCCCCTTTGTTCCAAAAAAGCACCTTCTCTCGATGATCCGTTAATATCACAGCCACAAGGGTGGAACTGTCCAGTATCCCCCTGAGAAAATCCTTGGTTTTTACTATCTCAAGAGTCTCCTCATTGATCCTGTCCTCCATGAGTCTGGCATGATTCTGATGGAAATCCACTAGGTTTCTGAATTCAATTGCCCTGCGTATTACACATTTCATGGCCCTTGGATTAACAGGTTTGATCACGTATTCGTAAGCTCCCTCTTCCACTCCTTGAATGGCGCTATCCTCGTGCCATAAATCAGCCGCGACTATGAGCGGAGGGCATGACTCCCCTGAATTTACCAGTTCCAGAGCATCCTCCACCTCAATTCTTGAGAGACTTATGTCAACAATCACCAGGTCCGGGTTCATATTTTCCAGGTCTCGGGCTGATGGTATTTCGAACTCGTATAAGTTCATCATGATATTCTCGGCCTCAAAGACCTCATTCAAAGTAGAGACAAAATCTCCATCCGCTGACATAACCACTGAAGTTCTACCAAGGGTTTCAGTCTCAACACGGGGGTTTTCGTCTGAAGGCTCAGGTGAAAACATGGAACGGCCCGTTGATTTAAGTAATTCATCAACATCTATGATTACGCTTTCTTCCAATGCTCGGCTGCGTTTTTCCAATTCACGTTGATTTAGAATTCCGGTTTGGACCAGCTTCTTAAATAGGCTCTCAAGACCTTTTGAGGTAATGCCGTACTTGGCCATGAGGTCGGTATTGTCCATGCCGGATTTAATGTCCTTAATAGCTTCATACGCGTTTATTAGAGGCTTTTTCATGTATCCGACCCATCAAGGATTTTGTTTATGTTTTTTTCATTGTTTTGCCGCGTAATCCATAAATCTAGATTTTTCCATATCATAGCCAAGGATATTGGAATCATTTCATGAAAAATCCGATATTCGGTAATTATGCCGAAAAGCATTTCTCCAACCAGGAACAGAAGGCCTATTATCTTCCACATTGAGTCTTCACTATCCCTAATTGGAAGCAATAAAAACGCCACAAAAGTACCACAATTAATAAAAATCGGGTGATTCAGTGTCCACATACCCCATGCGGCCAGGTTTGAAACAATACCCGGCGGCAGGCCGGTGTAAAAGGTTACAGGCCCTGCCGCGTCATAACTCATTGTAAAGCCGAGCTTGGGATTTCCAACTATCATATCCAACGCCAATTTTTCCATAAGGCAAAGTACAATAAGCGCTGCGAAGAAGCCCCATTTGCGTTTGTTATCCAAATGCGACATGAACGGAACGGCAATCGCGCCAAGAAAGGCTGTTTCTTTGAATCCCACTCCTATCAGTGTCGCAAAAAACACTATCCATACAGATTTTTTTACAAACCCAACATATATGATCAAAAAGACAAACATTGCGGGCATATCCCAAGGATAAACCCTCAAACCGGTTATTGGCGTAAAAGAGTAGTAAAGGCTTGCGAAAACCCCGAACGTGATAAACATTCTCTTGCGCGGGTCAAACACCCATAAAACCAGGAAAAACATCATCAACCAAACGCCGTTCCAGCATCCGATCCGCCAGTATATCTCCCTGGGATCTTGAGTTCTTGCGAAAACGGAACCAAGGTAGTTTGCATAGAGTCTGGAGCTCCACGCGGAAGGGGTTTTTTCTTTGTAGGCCTCAAAACCATCACCCATTGACCTGAAAAGTTCAACACTGAATTTTGGGGCTGGTTCTCGCACCACGAACATACTGCTCTGGTAAGAATAAGTCACACTAAGAGCGATAAATATCAATAGAAATACAATGGGTTGAATGGCTCTATCATAACTGGAGGGAGCGGACATGATTGGAATCAGCTCCTTTATATTTATCGAACACAGTAAAACAGAGAGGGGTTGATTAAATCAAATATTTTCGGACAGTCTATTACCAGGCGGGATTATGGTCAAGTTTGTCTTGGCTATTCATTTGTGTTAAAAGAGGCCCACAGGAGCGAATTGTCTAGTAAGCTCTTGATACTTCATGGTCTTTTCTAGAACCCTAACTGTTTGGCGCCCATATGGGTTCTTTTGGCTTTTACCTCTTCCTTTAATGCATTTATAAGATCTTTATGGGAAAGTTTTTTCCTCTTCTTGAATATGAACTTGTTCCGAACTGTCTTGAAATCACCAGGTGTCAGATCTTCCGTGCAGACAAGCCCTTTTTCATTGTTAGAGTCCAATTTTTCCTTTATCAGGGGAGCGAGCAATTTGTAGTATAGTTCTTTTTTACCTGAGTTTTTTAGGAATTTGAATTCCACTTTGAAGGTAAACCTTCTCAAGCTGGCCGCGTCCAAGTCTTTGAGCCGGTTGGTGGTAAATATTTGAATACCCCTGAACTGCTCTATACAATTTAAGAATTCATTGGTAAAGCTCAACTCCCAGGACCTTTGGGCCCTGTCTCTGTTGAATATCAATGAATCAGCCTCGTCAATAAGCAGCACTGCCTCCTTTGCCTCAGCCTCATCATAGGCCTTTCTAATATTCTCTTCTGTTTCGCCGATGTATGGGCTCAGGATATCGCTGCCCCTTTTGGTGATTAGTTCTCGGTCCAGATAGTGGGCCACATGACGGCCCAGGTAAGTCTTGCCCGCGCCGCTGGGGCCATGGAACAGCAAAGAGATTCCAAGAACTTCGTCATTGTCAGGTTCTTTAATATATTCGCTAAACGCTTCAAGCTCCTCCATAAGGGATCCCAGATCTACTCCTGATACGTTTAGGCAGTCCATGCTGAAATCTTTATCTGGCTTGGATCTTTTACGAAACCATCCTCCACCGCCTCTAAGGGTCTCATGGGCCTCAAGAGACATCACTATTGCTTTATGGAGATCCTCGGATCCGTTTTGTTGGCGCCCGTCAGATACCTGGCCCACAGCTTGTTCGATCGCGCTTGGCGTACAATCGAATCTTGAGGCAAGCTCCTCAATTTGTCCCCTGGTAAGGCTGTCGTCAATGTTATGGCTATGGAGAATATCCCTCCAGATCTTAACCCTCTGACTTCTGGAGAAAGGCTTGAGATGAACACTGAACGCAAATCGCCTCATTACGGATTCTTCTATCAATTTCACGTCATTGACTATGAAAATCATCCTTGCGCCTGATTCCAATACATCGTGGAGCCATTTTCTCTCATCATAGGTGCCAAAAGACGACCATAGATGCCTGGTGCCTATTATGGAATCACAGTCATCAATTATGACCAAAGTATTTGCATTTTCACATGTCATGGCCACTGAAGCCATTATTGCAGCCTGGCGCTCCCACTCGCTGTTCTTTCTTTCATGTGCGCAAACATAAGTTTCCAGGCCTAGCTCCTTACCCAATCCGTACGCGTACGTGGTCTTACCCACTCCGGGTTTGCCGTAGATCAAAATCGGCCCCCCTTAGTCCCGGTCTGGAGAAAGCAGTCTCAGGGCGTGGCTTGTAATCTCAGGGTCAACGGAATGCGCTGATAAAGGTAGGACATTGGGCTCGATCTTCTTGGCAAAACCAGTGTTAACGTCATTTGTCGGAGTGTCCAGCAGGAGCCTGCAAAAATCGGATTCAATGGATATCCAGCCCCCATAGCCAACTTCAACAATTCCCATTTTTGTGAGCTTGCCATTGATAGCCTTGGATATTTCGGACCTGGCAACATCCATTAAACAGGTAAGATAATGTCTCCCTGAATAGGAAACACAATCCAAATGATCTTCAAAAAAGGATTCAGCCTCCTCCCAGATGGTCAGTGATGAAAGGAAAAGACATAACTCAGTTTCCACATCATTCAAACCGAACATCTTCTTGAATAAGGCCAAATTGCCTTCTATTTCAGATATACCTTCATAATTCAATGCGTTGGATCTCTTCTTCAAAATTTCTTGCATCAAATCTATGATTGAACTACGAACTTCGGATTTTGCAGTATCCATGATCTTTTCCATATGATCCGCAAAATCACTTGCGTCTCGGGCTTTATCAATGAGCTTTGCCGGGGGCTTTTTTGAAATCTTTGTATTGGAAATGGTCAACAAGGACGGTAATTCCTCCATGGCCATTTCCTTTCCCAATAACCAGTGAAAAACTTTGAAAAGCTCTCTATCAATTGCCTTTTGTCTGGAAACCAATCGATCCAGGTATATAATCAGCCGCTGTTTAATAAAGGCCAGCGATGGATCAAATTGAGCTTCCAACTCGGTTTCCTTGTCTCTCATGGTCTGCGTTCTCCGTGACGGAACCCATACTAAAGGATGTCAGAATCGCTCCATATATTAAAAAACGCAAGAGTACAGATTTCAATTTTCACGAATAAACCAATAAACAGCCTGCGCCAGGTAATTTAAATCCGTTTGTTAGGAAAAAGTTCAGGCTATGTACAATTTTCAATCTGCGCATATTCTA
>CAZFJT010000006.1:0-7290 GCA_964519135.1 uncultured Syntrophales bacterium
CTATTGATACTTCGGCATCCCAAGACCCTTGAGCATATCAGAAGTTATCTGGCGTCCTTGTCTCTGGAAACTGATTTGGAATCCATGGACGTGGACATGTCTCTGGTTCAGGAAGCCGCTCCCGCCGCTGCTGAAGCCAAGACGCCTAAACCGAAACCAAAACCCGCGGCCAAGCCCGCGGCTGCTCCACCCAAGGCGGAAACTCCCAAAGAGGAAAAAACTCCGGAGAAAGCTCCAGAGCCTGTAAAACCGGTCCCACCCAAAGAAGACGTCTCATCCGCGCCGACCAAGGCGGCCAAGAAAGAAGAGCCAATAGTACAGGAGGCGGATGAAGAGGAGGACGAATTAATGGCGAAACTTACAAAAGATGACGTTGAAGGCCTGAAAGAACTAGCTTCCGCCTTCAAGTCCATAAAAGGAATACTCGGCGCAGCCAGTGGACTGAACGCTCTCTTGTCAGGAGCGACTCCTGGAGCCGCGGCCCCTGCAGCGGGCGCAGAGCCCTCAGCCGAGCCGAGCCATGTAATAGCCAAAGACGCTCCAATAAAAAAGAGAGAGCTTAAACCTGTTGATTGGAAAGAACATACAATTGACCCAGTGACACTGGATGGTTTGGCAATAGCCGACAAAGAAGGATATTCAACGGCCTTCCATCGTTCCAGGGTAATGACCGCTTGTCCCATAGGCAAAGGCGGCACATGCTGCAAGATATGTAATATGGGTCCATGCCGGGTGCTGCCGCCAAAGGGCAAGGACGAAACCCCTGAAGAACGCAAAAAGAGATGCGGTCTGTGCGGGGCCACCCCGGAAACCATCGCGGCCAGGAATTTCGCTAGGATGGTGGCTGCAGGCGCGGCCGCGCACAGTGACCATGGCCGTCATGTGGCTCACACATTCCTGCACGCGGCTAAAGGTGAATTACCTGATTATCAAATCAAAGATATTCCCAAGCTTTTGGCTGTGGCCAACGAATACGGCATAGAGACTGAAGGCAAGGAAGTCAATGACATAGCTATTGAACTGGGTGAAAGAGCCTTGGCCCAATACGGTCAACAAGATGGCGAAATAATGCCCATAAAAAGGGCCCCATTGAAACGACAGGAGATCTGGAGAAACGAGGGAGTAATTCCCCCTGGTATAGACAGGCCTGTTGTTGAGGTCATGCACATGACCCATATGGGCGTGAACCAGGATATGGAGCATATCATTCGCCTGGCCACAAAGTGCGCTCTGGCTGATGGTTGGGGCGGCTCCATGATAGCCACCGACCTTTCCGATATCCTCTACGGAACGCCGGTTCCAATACTTGGCAAGGTCAATTTGGGCTGCATGAGAGAGGACACTGTTCATATCATAGTTCATGGGCATGAGCCTTCACTATCAGAGATCATCGTTCAGGCCGTTCAAGATCCCGAGATGGTCGAGTACGCGAAGAGCAAAGGGGCCACAGGCGGAATAAGCCTTGGCGGTATATGCTGCACATCAAATGAGATCCTTATGCGCCACGGCATTCCAATAGCCGGTAATTATCTCCAGCAGGAAATGGCCATTATCACAGGCGCCTGTGAGTCAATGGTTGTTGACGTGCAGTGCATAATGCAGGGTGTGGCTGAGCTGGCCAAATGTTTCCATACCCAGATAGTGACCACAAGCCCAATAGCCCAGATGCAAGGCGCGTACAAGCACTACGCGTACGATGAGCGTAAGGGCCTTGAAACAGCAAAAGCCATCATCAAAGACGCGATAGACAACTATCCCAACAGGGATAAAGGCAAGGTGTCAATACCCACTGAGCAGCAGGACATGGTTGTTGGATTTAGCCATGAAACAATCAACTATATGCTGGGCGGTATGTTCAGAGCCAGCTATCGCCCACTTAATGACAACATCATTAACGGAAAGGTCAGGGGACTCGCCGGTATAGTCGGCTGCGGAAACGCAAGGATCAAACACGACTATCTGCACGTTGAACTAACCAAAGAGCTGATCAAGAATGATGTCCTGGTCCTCACCACAGGATGCTCAGCGATTGCGCTAGGCAAAGCGGGACTATTAACACCGGAAGCGGCTACAAAGTACGCTGGAGAAGGCCTGGCTGAAGTCTGCGAGACCGTGGGAATCCCTCCAGTGCTACACATGGGTTCCTGTGTCGACAATTCCAGGATTCTGATCGCAGCGACCGCTGTAGTAAAGGATGGTGGCCTTGGTGAAGATATGTGCGAAGTGCCTGCGGTTGGTGTGGCGCCTGAATGGATGAGTGAAAAGGCTGTCTCGATCGGCCATTATTTTGTGGCCTCAGGCGTGTATGTGCTCTTTGGAGTGGGCTTCCCGACAATAAATGAAGATATTTGCACCGATTATCTGTTCAACGGCATTGAGGACGTGTATGGCGGAAAATGGGATTTTGTTGAAAAAGATCCCTATGAAATGGCCAAAAAGTGCCTGGCCCGCATAGACGCGGCGAGAAAGAACCTTGGTATAGACAAGGCCAGGGAACGCGTATTGATGGATATGGAATCTCGCAGGGCCGCTGAATAACCGGTAGATCGGGGGAGTTCGTCTCCCCCAATAAATCGACTTACACCTTCCGAAGGAGGAAAAATAAAGTGTCCAAAATAATAGCTGCCAATGTCATATCTGGCGCGCACAAGGTTTATGAAAACGCCAGAAAGAAATATGAGCAGGCGGTGAAGAAGTACGGAAAGAAGAAAGAAGTCGCTTTCCCGAATACCGGTTATTACCTGCCTGTTATTTATGGAATCCTGGGATTCCCGGTGAAAAACCTTGGCGATGTTGGCTTAGTGTTGGATAGAAGCGAAAAGCTCTTGCCCCCTCAGGTAAGAGAGAAAGCTCACCTCCCATACTTGGGGCCTGTCCTTGACGCAGGTATGGCTTCTCTTTTCAATTATGAAATCATTGAAGCCATTCGCTATATAGATGATCCTGACTTCTATATTCCAGCGGAAGATCCAACAGATGAAAAACTATGGCTAGGCGCGGCTGACGACGTTATTTTGAGAAAGCGGGGTGTTGAGTTTGTTGACGGCACAGCTCCGGGTTTTGCCGCAATAGTCGGTTCCGCGCCTTCAAAGGAAATAGCCGCTGATATGGCCCTTGAGTTGCAAAAGAAGAACCTCTATGTGTTCATGGCCGCGCAGCACAATGGAACAACATTCGCGCAACAGTTGGTGGAAGCCGGAGTTCAGGTCGGTTGGCCAACCCGTTTGGTGCCATTTGGTCCGGACATTTCATCAGCCATTTTTGCAGTGGGTTTTGCCACCAGGGCGGCCTTGAGTTTCGGCGGTATTCAGCCCGGAGATTTCAGAAAAGTTCTCATCTATAACAAGGACAGGGTCTTTGCCTTTGTCCTGGCCCTTGGGGATGTTTCAGACGAATGGTACGCGGCCGCGGCCGGATGTATCAATTACGGCTTCCCCACCATAGCCGACACCCCGATACCCCAAATACTTCCAACTGGTGTATGCACATACGAGCATGTTGTCTCAAATGTGGAACACAAGGAAATAGTGTCCAAGGCCATCGAAGTCCGCGGTCTAAAGGTAACGGTTACTGAAGTTCCTGTTCCTGTGGCCTATGGACCCGCGTTCGAAGGTGAGCGTATCAGGGGCGACGACATATACATGGAGGCCGGCGGCGGCAAGACAATAGGTGTCGAGCTTACCGTTATGAAGGATATGAATGAGATCGACGATAATGTGATCGAGCTGGTTGGTCCTGACCTGAAGGATATTGAGCCCGGCACAAGGGTGCCTTTGGGCATCTACGTTGAGGTTGCAGGCCGAAAAATGCAGCCCGATTTTGAACCTATCCTTGAAAGACAGATTCACCACCTTATTAACTATGCCCAGGGTTTGATGCACATTGGACAAAGGGACATTGCATGGGTCCGTATAGGAAAAGGCGCTGTTGACAAGGGCTTTTCCTTGAAAAACATCGGTTCCATACTCCATGCGAAGTATCATCAGGACTTTGGCGCGGTGTTGGATAAAGTAAAGGTCATCATCTATACTGACCAGGAGAAGTGTGAAGAGCTCCTTAAAGCCGCGAAAGAAAAATATGCTGAAAGAGACGCGCGTGTGCAGGGTATGGTGGATGAAGATGAAAACATCTACTATTCATGCACCCTATGCCAGAGCTTTGCTCCCACCCATGTTTGCGTGGTCACACCTGAAAGAACAGGGCTATGCGGCGCGTATAACTGGCTCGATTGCAAGGCTTCTTTTGAAATCAATCCCACCGGTCCCAACCAGCCCATTGAAAAGGGCGACGTATTGGATGATAGGCTTGGCCAGTGGAAAGGTGTCAATGATTTCATTTCCCAGGCTTCCAGGGGCAAGGTTGCTGAAGCGAGCGCATATTCGATCATGGAATCTCCCATGACCTCATGTGGCTGCTTTGAGTGTATTGCGGCTCTGCTACCGGTCTGTAACGGAATAATGACCGTTGACCGTGACTACAAGGGAATGACGCCAAGTGGAATGAAGTTCACGACACTTGCGGGTAGCGCGGGCGGCGGAAACGTTACTCCAGGTTTTCTGGGACACAGCAAGCTCTACATTGTTTCCAACAAGTTCATATCCGCAGAAGGTGGAATCCTTCGTCTCGTTTGGATGCCCAAGGCCTTGAAGGATCAACTCAAGGAAAAGATCGACGAGCAGGGCGCCAGGCTTGGTGTTTCAAACCTGACAGATCGTATTGCCGATGAGACCGTTGGAACCACAGAGGATGAAATCATGGGATTTCTCCAAGAAAAAGAACATCCAGCGTTGACAATGGATCCTATAGTTGGTTAATGTGCCACGAGACATATTATCGTGTGATCAATATTTATTTGGGGGCTCTTTCTCCCGGAGCCCCCTTTAATACAACGCCTTGAATTAAGCCATAATCAAGGTAGTTGCTCCGCTTTGAGGGAGGGTACTCAATGGCGCTTTCAGGAATTCAAATATTTAAGATGATGCCCAAAAAGAACTGCGGTGAATGTGGAGTTCCCACATGCCTTGCGTTCGCTATGAATCTTGCCGCAGGTAAAGCCGAATTGGACGCGTGCCCGTACGTGTCTGACGAGGCTAAGGAAAAGCTCGCTTCAGCATCCGCTCCTCCTATTAGAACAGTGGAAATAGGAACTGGCGAAGCCGCGGCCAAAGCAGGCGGAGAAACGGTTCTTTTCAGGCATGAAAAAACATTCAATAATCCCACCCTATTGGGGTGCATTATTTCCACATCAGAGGATGACGCCGCTGTTGACGAAAAGATAAAGGCCTTTGGCGACTTGAAATATGACAGGGTTGGGCTGACCCTTAAAGCTGATGTTATTTGCGTTAAAGACCAGGGAGATTCAGCCAAGTTTGCGGCAATAGCGAAAAAAGCCTCTGACGCAGGCGCTGCCGTTATTCTTAAAAGTGAGAGCCTGGATTCTTTTAAGGCCGCGTTGGCTGAAATAGGAAAGAATAAACCTTTATTGCACGCGGCCACAGAAGGCAATATAGATGATATGGCCGCGTTGGCAAAAGAGCATAACTGCCCTATAACAGTCAAGGCCGATAAAGTGGGCGATGTGGCCAAACTGAGCGCCAAGCTCATGGCTGACGGTATAAAGGATATTGTGCTCGATGTGGGTGAAAAGCCGGTCAATGAGATGCTCAGGGATAATGTGATGATCAGGAGACTTGCCCTGGAAAAGTTGTACAGACCCTTGGGATTTCCCACAATAGCTTTTCCAGGTGAAATGGCCGACAACCCTGTGGATGAGAACATTCTCGCGGGAACGTGCATATCCAAGTATGTGGGCATAGCCCTATTGAGTGATCTTAAAGGTGAAGTGCTATTTCCTTTGCTTCTCCAAAGATTGAATATATTCACTGATCCCCAGAGACCCATGACAACGGAACAAGGTGTTTACCCGGTTAATAACCCTGATGAAAATTCACCGGTTCTTATAACGAGCAACTTCTCTTTGACATATTTTATTGTTTCAGGAGAAGTGGAAGCCAGCAGGGTGCCTTCATGGCTGTTGATCTTGAACACTGACGGACTTTCGGTCCTTACTGCCTGGGCCGCTGGTAAATTCGTGGGTGATTTGATAGGGCCATTTGTGAAAAAGTGTGGGATAGAGGATAAAACAAAGAAGCGGGATATCATCATTCCCGGCGCGGCCGCCATTATCAGTGGTGACCTCGAGGAAGAGCTGCCGGACTGGAAAATCATGATCGGTCCAAGAGAGGGCGCTCACATCCCCGCTTATTTGCGTCAAAATTACGCCTAACAAAAATAACTCTCTGTCCCTTTAACGCAGCCTGGGCCGGAACTGAACACCCATCGCTCCGGCCCAAGCAATACCAGCGTTGGAAAATCCCCTGAAATCAATAGATAGGTAATCTCTTCCTGCGAAATCTCTATCGAATAAGATTAGGGTGGATTAGAAAAAAGAATGGTTGCTCAGTTTGGGGGATATGTTATTTTTATATTTTCATGCAGCGTTCCCGTGAGGAACTTTAGTCAATTTAGGAGGTAAGGGTTTATGATCAAGGTGGTGGCGGAGAATATAAACATAATGTCTAAGTACACGGGCGGCGCAATGCGGGAAAGGGATCCCAAGCCCATTCAGGAGTGGGCCGAAAAGCTCACTGAAAAGAACGCGGATCTTCTGGATCTTAATCTTGGGCCTGCTCGAAAGGGCGGGGCGGAAATGATGCAATGGCTCGTGAAAACCGTTCAAGAGGTCACCGACCTTCCCCTGTTTTTGGATACCACAAACAATGAGGCCATGGAAGCCGGATTGCAAGTATATGTAAACAAGTCCGGGCCGGCTGTTATAAATTCCATTATGGCGACTCCAGAGCGCATGGCCCTCCAATTGCCGCTTGTCAATAAGTACGATTGTGAAATGGTCGGTCTAATGTGGGGACCTGACGGCATACCAAGGGATGAGAATGAAAGGGCGATCCTTTTGGACAGCCTGGTTACCCAGACCACCGAACAGGGAATAGAATTGGAAAGGATCTGGTTCGATCCTATTGTGGTTCCTGTTTCCTCGCAACAACAGGAATTGCAGGGATGCACAACCTTTATGCAATGGCTGCCGGATCTGGCGCCAGGTTCACAATCCACCTGCGGTCTTTCCAATGTATCAAATGGATCACCAGATGAACTCAGGGACATCTTAAATCAGGTCTATCTGATAATGCTGAAAAAATGTGGCATCACAAGCGCCATCCTGGATGGTTTTGATGAAGAGATAGTGGCCATAGCCCATGACAAGGTTCCGGA
>CAZFJT010000006.1:7300-19474 GCA_964519135.1 uncultured Syntrophales bacterium
GTTCCGGATCTGGAAGATATAGTTGGACGGGTTATGGACGGAGAAGATGTGGATACAACCGGCATGGGTAAAAAAGAAGCGGATTACGTGAAAACAGCAAAGATGCTTCTGGGCCAATCCCTTTATAGCCATTCATGGTTGGATCTATAGGATAAGCGCTCATAATAACGTTTATATAAGGAGGCCCTTTGGTCTCCTTTTTTATTCATAGCTGAGTTATAGTAATTCTCTAAATAATTATTCTAAAGGTAGTAAAATCGTAAAGGTCGTTCCCGCGCTCTCCCTGGAACGCGCTGTTATTGAACCCCCATGATTATTAATTATTCCGTAAGAAACAGCCAGGCCAAGACCCATGCCGGCCCCTTCAGAGGAATCCTTTGTTGTGAAAAACGGATCGAATATACGTTCTGATACTTCCTGGGGCATGCCGCAACCGTTGTCCGCGACATCTATACGCATGCGGTCGCCTTCTTTGGATGTGGCAACTGTAAGTTGCCCTGAACCTTGCATGGCTTCAGCGGCATTTAGAAATAGATTCATGAAGACCTGTTCGAGCAGGTTCACGTCAACAACTACATTTGGTAGGTCTTTCCCGTAATTCTTTACAATGTCAACGCCCAGGAACTTATCCTGCCTTTCGACTATTTGAAGGGTGTTCTCTATGACCTGTTCAATGTCTGTTTCCACTTTCTGCATTGGGCTTTCTCGAGCAAATTCGAGAATACCTTGAACAATTCCTCTTATCCTTTTTGTCTCCCGTAAGATGACCTGAAGATCGCTGGCTGTGGCTTCATCGTCTTTGTGTTTTCTAAGCAATAGGGATGTAAAGGTCAAAACCCCGGTTAAAGGCTGGTTGATTTCATGGGCAATGCCTGCGGCCAGCTTGCCTAAGGAGGAGAGCTTCTCACTCCTAATTAACTGCTTTTCCAGGGCTTTTTTTTCACTGATATCCGTGAAAATGCCCACTGATCCTGATTCTTGGCCTTGCTGATAAAGGATTGACGCGGACAAATACACAGGTATTTCATGCCCATCCCTGTGAAGCACGGTCATTTCCCTCTTATCTACCCTTCCTTTTCCGCCGAATTCACTTGATCGCAGATCCCTCATTACCTCCTTAGCGACTCCTGGCGGATAAATAGCAGTGATATTAAGCTTCTTTATTACCTCTCCCTTCTTATAACCGAGCATTTGCTCTGCGGCTGAGTTAAATATGACGATTTCTCCACCTTTACGAACGGAGACTATTGCGTCCGGAGAGTTTTCTATGAGGTTTTCTCTGAATTGATAAGCTTTTTCAAGCTGCTGGTTTGCTTCTCGTACAAGGGTTTCAAGTCCTGCTGTGTACTTTTGGACTTTTCTCTTTAATTCGATCTTTTCTAACGCCCTTTTTAACGCTATAGACAAAAGATCCCCGTCAATGGGCTTGGTGAGGAAATTGGAAGCCTCGCGTCTCAGGCAATCAATTGCCATCTCCATGTCCCCATGACCCGTAATTATTATAACTTCAGTGTCTGAGCCAAAAGAGGTTATTTTCTCAAGTACTTCTATGCCGTCCACGTCGGGCATTCTCACATCCAGTAAGACCACTTCAGGCCTTTCTTTGGAAAAAAATTCCAGTCCCTGTGCCCCATTCTCGGCTGTAAAGACCTCATAGCCATCAGCCCTTAAGTTCATGGCCATCATGTTACGAATGCTCTTTTCATCATCTATTATTAGTATCTTAGCCATGATCATTCTCCATTGGTTGAGAAAACAAAGGGAAACTCAATTTGAATTCAGCTCCGCCTCCTTCGCGGTCCTTCACTTCAAACGCGCCTTTATGTTCCTTTACAATTCCATAGCTTATAGAAAGGCCTATTCCTGTTCCTTCTCCGACCTTCTTGGTTGTAAAGAACGGATCAAATATTTTGGGTTTGATTTGGTTGGATATACCAGGCCCATTATCCGCTACAATTATCACCGCCTTATCTTCCTGTGCGTATGTCCTTATAAAAATGGCATTATTTCGGTTTCCCAAACCATTGGACTTGCTTCCACTCTCCAGCATTGCGTCCCTCGCGTTAAGGGCCAGATTCATTAATACTTGTTCAAGCCTATTAGAGTCGCCGAGGATTTGCGGGCCATCCTCAGACAGTTCCAGCATAAGATTTATGCCCTTCTTTTCCAACTGGGTAGCGAACAATGTCTTTAGGCCGATCACAGGACTGTTGATATCCATAAGGCCCATGGTTTCTTGGGCGCTGTGGCCGAACTGCCTAAGGTGGTTTATTATGGAAGCCGCTCGTTTGACATTGCTGGTCAACTCACTTGAAACATATTCCAAATCTTCCCTGGCCAGAGGTTTATCTTTTGCCAGACCCTTTTTGAGATAATCCGACGCCAATCCAATGACATTTAGGGGCTGATTTAGTTCATGGGCAATGCCTGTAGCCATTTCTCCAAGTGTGGCCATCTTACCTGTTTGCACCATTTTAGCGTCCTGCTCCAATTTCTCTGTCACGTCCCAGACGGCTATTATCATAGCGGGCCTATCGGCGATCCAGCTAATATGTGGCTGTAGGTAAACCAGAAATGAAGTATTGTCCTTTCTCATATGCCTCAGGGTCGGCGGCTCTGAAAGATCCCCAGGATCTGGTTTTGTTATAATCCTCTCAGCGACGTCCATATCATCAGGGGAGGTAAGGTCCAAAAAGCTCATGTTCAGGATTTCTTCTCTAGTATATTGATACACTTCCTCTGCTCTATCATTTGTGTCCAATATGGAGCGAGTTTGGCTATCCACAACAAAAATGGGATTTGGTGCGTTATTAAATAGGAACCTGTATTTTTCCTCTGATTTTCTGAGTCGTATCTCAGAAGACTTTAACTGGGCCAACATCCGATAAAAGGATAACTTGAGTTGAGTTATCTCATCCCCATCATTCAAGGCCCCCATTTGGCTAATGTCCATGGCGGCGTAGCCTCCTGAATCTCCCCTGGAATGCCGCTCCACTCCATTGCGTCTTCCAGCCTCTCTGCTAATCTGGTCAGCCCTTTGTGTCAATTCCTTTAAAGGCGAGGTTATCTTCTTTGAAATCATCTCAATAAATAACCAGCTTATTATTATGACCACTATACTGGAAACAAAATGGATCAGCTTAATGTGTTTGATTACAGATGAGTCACCCCTCAATGAGGGAAACACAAATATTTGGAGCATTGCGCCTATAACTAAGACGCCGCCTATTAATACCAAAAGGGCGCCAAGTAGTATCTTATTCTTGAATGAGGCTATAAAAGGCCTTCGATAGCCTGTCGGCATTTTCATTACAGGCCGGTCCTTTATGGGTGGCGCTTATGGAAGATCGTTCCATATGGAGTAATTATAGCCAACCGTCCTTGTCAAAAAGCTCCCAGAGGTCGTCCATCAGGACATTGTATTCGCCTTTTACGTCTTCATATTTCTGTGCGTTTTCTATAGCATATGCCACGTGCTCGGCAAATCCCTGTAAGAAATCTATTTCTTTCTCAGTAAACTTATCTTTTTGCGAAGCATAAATACGTAGAGCCCCAATTATATGATCCTTTACCAAAAGGGGGACACTGAGGATCGACACTATACCTTCCCTGTGGGCTTCAGTAGGATATTGTACCCTTGAATCATTGGATGTATCCTTGATAAGCGCGGGCTCTCCTCGCAACACCATGTCTCCAATACTGGCCGAAGAATCCAAAGGGCCCTTGGAAACGTATTCTTTGCTGAGTCCATAATGGGCCGCGATTCTTAGTACGCCCTTTTCTTTGTCCAACAAGCTTACTGTCGCGCCCTTTACTTTGAATGTTTTCACTACCCCCTGTACAATATGGTCCAACGCTTGTCTCAACCTCAGGGTTGATGATACGGCCTTTTTGACCTCTTCAAGGGTTTCCTTTCTATATGCGTCTTCATCATCCTGTTCAGTTGAGTCCATTATCCCTTTTACCACTTCGCTGAGGCGTTCAGGAGTGAACGGTTTCTTTATATAGTCCTGGGCGCCTAGATTCATGGCTTCCCTGGCGCTTTCCACATCAGAGTAAGCGGTTATCATAACAAATGGAATATCCGGGTAATCGGCCTTAACTTCCTTGAAAAACTGGATTCCGCCCATTCCAGGCATTTTAAAATCAGAGATAAGTAAATGAAATTGATTCTGTTTCAAAGCCTCCATCGCAGCCTGCCCGGTCCTGCAGGTTTCCACTTGAAAACCCTCTTCTGTCAGAACTCGGGAAACACTATCCAAAACAACCTGTTCATCATCCAAAACCAATATTCTCTTAGTTGTGTTATCCATGGTTTTAGGCGCCCCTTTCAGATAATGTGTTCTTTAACTGTTCCACATCTTTCCTCAATTGATCATAGGACATGGCGTTTTTTATGGCCTGAGCCGCATGGTCTGCGAATTTGACAAAATATTCCGTTTCTTTTTTCCCGTAAATGCACTTATCAGAACAATAGACTCTGAGAAAACCTATTACGCTTTCCCTGATTTTCAATGGAATCGACTGAATTGAAACTATACCCTCAGCCTTGGTCTCAGACGGATATTGAAGCTCTGAATGGAATTGATCCTCATTGATTATCAAGGGCTCGTCCGATTCAAGCGCGGCAGGGATGCTTATATTGGCGCTGAGATTCCCCTTTGAAACAAAATCTTCGCTTAGTCCCGCGTAAGCTCTGAGTTTGAGATCTTGTTTTCCTTTATCGTAAGTGAATACAGAGCATCCTTTTACTTTAAAAACCTCAAGTATGCCCTTGCAGATTTCCATGAGCGTTTCTTGCATGTCCAGGCTTGATGTCATGGCCTTTGCCACTTGCTCATAGTCTCTTTCGATTGCCTGGTCCCGATTTAGCTCATGTACTTTCATGAGGGATCTCTTGGTTACTTCAATCAATTCTTCAGGTGAAAAGGGCTTGGGCAGATAATCCAAAGCCCCCAGCTTAATGGATTTAACAGTGGATTCCACAGTCGCATAACCGGTAAATATAACCACGCCGCAATCTTGATATTTTTCCGAGATCAGCTTGACAATCTCCATCCCATCCCTTCCGGGCATCATTAGATCGGTTAAAACAAGATCGTAGCGTCCCAGCTCCAATTTCTGTACTGCCTCGTCTACCTTGTACGCGGCGTCAATTTGATATCCCTCAGTTGAAAGGATTCTCTCAACACTATCGTGGACTACTTTCTCATCATCAACTACCAGTATCTTGGGGTTGTCTGTTGGGACCGCGGACATTTGCGCCTCCTGGAATAATGTTTTCCTCTTTTATGACTTGATACTTCTTTAGCGCCTGAAACTGAATATATATTGGGTCCGAACGCATTACTGGGCCGGACGGTTGCGTGTAAGGGCATTTGTATCCGACGCGACTACGCAAGAGGAGAGTGAAGTCCTTACTAAAACTGGCTTAGATGGATATGTTCACACGCTATTGGAAAAACCGATCTTACTCTGTTTATATTATAAGTCCTTAGTCGGACCGCTAAAGTGTTCGAATATTAATCGATTAAGCGCGCTACCCACAAAAATGGAGCTGTGAGAATTCCGCCCTACTACTCTCTTACAGTTTAACGCGGCAGGCCCTGACTTTCCAGAGTATATTTATGATCCATGGGAGAAATTTGCCTTGCCTGAGTTATTTGTAATTTATATTTGATACCTTAACCTGAACGCCATGATTGGATAAAAAATTGTAAGCGGTCCCATAAACAGAGTTAATGGGTACCATACTCTGGGCGCTGATGTAATTTGGATATATTCGTAGTCTTCAATCCTAGGCTTAAGATCGTCTCTCCAGTCAACCAATAGATGTTTCGTCAATTATTTCAATGGTGTCACATGCCACTGCAAGCCGGCCTATTGCTTTTGGTAGCCATTGACAGTAATGATTGCTAAAATATAACAAACTAAATCATATAGGAAAAAGATTCCTGTTACACAGGCCCAAACCAATTTTTACTTTGGTGAAAGGCCCCCTTAAAATCCCATTGATGCAACAGAAATCCAGCGCGCTTTCTGATTCAAACGGATAATTTCTCTACAGAACGTGATGCGCCTGAATATCTTGAAATCAAAATCGGAAACGGAATGTTCAAAGGGTTTAGTAATTCCTAAGGGGCGTAGTTATGATTGATCCGTTTCAATTATTTGAATCCCCGGAGATTTACAAAGTAGCGATGCTATATTTCTCCAGCTCTAGGGGCTTGGCCATTGTGGGGCGGAAGGCCTCAAAAAACCAGGTGGAAGTTTTAAAGATAGCCGGTGAAGTCGATCCCAGCACCGGCGCCTTTGTTGCGTTGGACTATGAGGGATATAGTGGAGACGAACAAAGCAAAATAATTACAAAGCAAGCCTTTGAGGACTTGGTGTCATTTATTGAGGCTAAGATAGGTGAGGAAATAAGGATGAGTGTAATCGAACCAGCAATGATACGTTCCCTGGAATTTGATTACTCTAAAGGCCCCTTTGATAGCGTGCTTCATTGATGAAATGAATATTTACCAGTAAACGCGGCTGACTGTAAATTATCCGTTTATTAGACAGCATAAAGCGAAATATTCAATTATTTGGAACTTTATACAAATTCTGGGAAACAGACTTTCCCAATTGCTGTCTAAATACAATTATAGGATTAGATTGTAATCGACAACTGTAAGGGCAAATTAATTATAATAATATCAAAGTAAACCATTTGCTTCAAAAAAAACATCATATATTGTTTTCAACTTGCAGTATATTTTGTTATAATAACAAGCATTCTCTGTATTGAAAATCTAAGGAGCCTGCCAATGTGCAAAGTTATTGCGTTTGTGGGATTCAGCCTTAGTTCCAACAGTTCCAATCTTGCTACCAGGGTTGCTTCCGCGCTATCAGGTTCAGGGCTCAAAGGGACGATTATACAGTTCAGGGAACGAATTGAAGAAAACGGCAAGGACTTCCGATCCTCCCAGGATCAGCCAAAAAGTGAAAAGATAACAGTTCTAAGAAATTCGGCCCGATCTTTTTCAGTGGTGGATAATTCAAGTGTATCAGTAGCTAATGTTAGCAATCTGAACATTAACGAATGGCGGAATTTTCTAAGATTTGAATTACCTGAACTGGTTGACAAGAGCGATATTGTTCTCCTGGATATTCCGGAATTATCCCATGAAGCGATCTATGCGCTTTCAATGAATCCTGTATCTATTATAATTGTGTTGAATCCCGAGCAAGTGGGCGCAGGCGCAATCTTTGATGTGGCGAATGTTTTAAAAAGAAACCTTATTGAAGAAGAAGTCTCTGTGATTTTAAATGAAGTTGATTTCCAGGAATTAGCGGATTTGATGTGCGCAAGGCTTAGTTTTGATATGAGTTTTATCGACAACCCTGAAATGAAATTGATCGGGTGTCTCCCGGGCAAACCTGTGAGAAGTGTGAACGGACCTTTTTCTGTTCTGGAGGAATCAGACACTGAAGCCTTAAAAGAGCTTATATCAAATATTCAGAATATACCTGTTTACGCGGACGCAAGGGCAAATTTGGAATCCATCCTTGACTCAGTCAGACAGGCCATTCTCGGCGCTTCACCTTTGGAGTTGAACGAAAGCGCTGAATTTGAGTCTGATTTAGTGGATCAATCATTACTGCGCGCCGGTGAGTTCGACAGTTTTTAGGAATGTCTCATCAGTGTTTTTTCAACGATAAAAGCAAGCCATTCATATATTTATGACATCCGCTTTACCGGCAAAATTCCCTCACATAAATCTCGGCCAATCATTGAAAGAAACTCTGTCCCATGCGTGGCGCCTGTCCAGATCCAGCCATGGAAATACATTGTTTAATTACTTGCCCGGCATGTTCACTGTGAATGGAGTCAGGGGCGCTTATAGGGCTGTTTCCATAACCGGCGACAAATGTGAACTTTCATGCGAGCATTGCCAAGGGCGACTTTTAACCACCATGCCCGCGGTTAAAACCCCGGACGCGCTGAAGCGGGTAGCTATGGAAGCCCGAGCGCGAGGGGATGAGGGCATTCTGATTACAGGTGGATGCGACAAAAATGGTAAATTGCCCTGGGATGGCTTTTATGATGCCATCGCCTGGATTAAAGGCGGCGCCGACTTGCTGGTGTCCGTCCACTCAGGACAGTTGAATCACAGCGAGGCCGTCAAACTAAAGGAATCAGGGGTGGATCAAGCGCTGGTGGACATAATCGGAGACGATGAAACAGCAGAAAAAATATGCCACCTGCCCAATGGAGTCTCAACCATACGAGCCACATTGGACGCGCTGTTTTCAGCGGGCTTGGATGTCGCGCCACACATAGTTTTCGGTCTGAATTTCGGGGAGTTGGTAGGAGAAAAAAAGGCGCTGGACCTGCTGGCAAATTACCCATTCAATAAATACATTGTGGTGGTATTGGCGCCGACAAAGGGTACTCCAATGGAGTCCGTAAGTGGGCCTTTACCTGATCAAGTGGCCGCTTATTTGGCCTTGGCAAGAACAAAGCACCCGAAAATGGAAGCCGGGCTGGGGTGCGCCAGGCCAAGGGGTAAATCAAGGGAACGGCTTGACACACTGGCCATATTAGCTGGAGTAAATTCGATTGCAATGGCCGCGGAAGGTTCATTGAAAGTGGCGGCGCAAATGGGACTTTCCATTGAGGATAGAAGATCCTGCTGTTCTATAGGGCCCATTGTGAAAAACATTAAATAATAATGAAAAGGTAACCTCCCCCCATCGTGATTCCAAATGCTTATGGCGACCACGGTAAACGCTTACATGAAAAGTAATATCAGCTCACGTTAATGCCGCGATTTGTAATTCCTATGATAAGAAAATATTGTGTTATTGTTAAAGATGTATTCCTCCTCAATGATTTGTTTTCAATATATTTGAATAAGAGGTCGTCACTATGACCAATATAGCCATGAATACAGAGGACAACTCCATAGACAGCCCCAAGATGATAAGGCTATCCCTGGCCGCGGCAATGACCCTGGGTTTTGTGAAAGGATGGTTCTACAGGAACGCAAAACTCAGATGCGTAAATCTGCTTCTTACTTATTCAGAAGGTTGCATGGCAAATTGCGCCTTTTGCGGACTTGCCAGAACAAATTCCCATAATGAAAAATTCATAAGGGTGGCCTGGAAATCCTATGAGACCCAAGAGGTGATAAGGCGCCTAAAAGACTCTCCGGATCATGTGTCCAGGGTGTGTATATCCATGATCACCAATAGGAAGTGTAAGGAGCATGTCCTGGAGATCTGCAGGGAGATCAGAGAATCCACTTCCTTGCCCATATCTTTGCTAATAACTCCTACCATATTGAAAAAAGGTGATATCTTGGCCATGAAAGACTCAGGGGCTGAAAGACTTGGTATAGCCATAGACGCGGCCACTGAAGAAATATTCTCGAAATTTAGGGGCAGTGGTGTCAAAGGACCCCATAAGTGGGATAAATATTGGGGAATATATAAAACCTCCCTGGAGGTCTTTGGTCCGGGAATGGCGGGAGTTCATCTGATATGCGGGTTGGGTGAGACTGAAATGGAACTCATATCCACTATACAAAGGGCCAGGGATATGGGAGGCTTTACACATCTCTTCTCATTCTTCCCAGAAAGGGGATCTGTTATGGCTGAAATTGAACCTCCTCCAATTTCCACATACAGAAGAGTTCAGTTGGCCAGATGGATTATTGACAATGACAAAGGACGCTTCGAAGATTTCACATTTGACGCTGATTCTAGGATTATTGAATTCGGTCTTTCCACGAAAGAATTAGACAGGATCATAAATCTGGGAGAGCCGTTTGAGACATCAGGTTGCCCGGGAAAAAATGGAAAGGTGGCCTGTAATAGACCATATGGTAATGAAAAACCAGGGGGTTTGATTCGGAATTTTCCTTTTGAGCCAGAAGAGGAAGATTTTAAGAGGATCAGAAAGGAACTGAACGAATATTTATGATGGAAATATGGGCCTAATCGGCCTGTATCATTTCATTTTCACAGTGTCTATTTGCCTAACTTTTATTCTCCTCTGAAGATTTCTTCTTCTTCTTTTTGGCCAGAGGAGTTACCCATTCACCGGACACTTGAACATCCACTCCTTCTTGAGCCATTTTTGCCATCTCGCTTAGATCGAGCATTTGTGTGTCTCCAGTGGAGTCATGGCGCCTGGGCCCCTTTTCTTGTTGAGACGCGTCATTCAATATCGCTCCGCAATTAGGGCATACCCTCTTATGCTTCGCTCCTTTTGGCAGCTTCATTGATATTCGCTCACCACATGAGCATTCCCAAAAGGAATCTTTTTCCTTCACTTGTAAGCTCCTTAAAACAGAGATAAAAATATTGGCGCCCGTGTCTTTGGATCCAGTGGAAGGATCTCTTTTGCTTTCATGACCCACCTATCATTATCCGGGGTCTTTTCCTGATAAGAATATGCCGACAATAGTTTGGATTCACGTATCAAACCCTCGAACTCAACGTCAGGTTCAATTCCTTTGCCATCTATATTACGACCGTCAGGGGTAAAATATCGAGCAGTTGTAAGCCTCAAAGCCATTCCATCACACAGAGGAAATACTCCCTGGACCGACGCTTTTCCAAAACTCTTCTCTCCTGCGACCAGGGTATTTGGTCTTGATTGAAGAGCCGCGGCCAGAATCTCGGCTGCGCTTGCGCTGCCTTTGTTTATTAGGACCACTATCGGCGTATTATGAAATTCATGATTTTTTGTGGCCCGGAAATCCTTGTTTAATTTGGAATAGTTTCCTCTTACAGAAATGATTGTCTCTGACTCCAAAAAAAGATCCGCAATTTGAATCGCCTGATCAAAGAGGCCTCCTGGGTTGTCCCTGAGGTCTATTATCAGTCCTTTTGGAGCGCCGCGCGTTCTATGTCGGATCTTCGATAAGGCCCTCTTTGTTTCAGTAAAGGCCCTTTGCTGAAAATTAACAATTCTAATATATCCGATTTCATTGTCTAGAATTTTGTGCCTAACAGGGGCGATTCGAATGAGATTTCGTCTTAGCTTTACAATTCTAATAGCGCCATCTGCTCGATCGTCAATTTTTAATGTTATGACTTTTCCCACAGGACCTCTGACCATCTTAAGAACCCTTGGGAGACTCATGCCATGAATAGGTTGATTGTCTATTTCCAATACTATGGCCCCGGGCCTGAGGCCGGCTCGATGGGCGGGAGACCCTTCGATGGCCGATACAATAACGTAATCCGCTCCCTTTTTGGAAACAACCATGCCGACACCGCCGAATTTACCTGAGGTGCTGATGCTGATCTCCTGTAGCATGGCAGGGTCAAGCACCGCTGAATTGTGATCCATCTCAGAAAGAATCCAATTTAGAGCTTTAAAGGATAATTTTTCTTCATCTATTCCGCATCTGCGGCATACAGTGGCCAGGGTTCTCAATAGGCAAGTTTCAGGCCCGTCCCAACAGTTTTCGAACCTGGTTACCCCCTCTACACAATGGGGCGGCAGGTAAAAATTCAACCTCTGTACAGCGTTCTTATAAACTCGCTGCCCGGGTCTTCCATCCACAAAGTGTTTTTTTATTAGCTTGGATGTCTCTTTGAACAGTTGAAATGGGTCCTTCCCTCTGCCGGGCCAAGCGCCCCCTCGATCTGAAACATTCCCAAGCCGGGCATCGCTCAGGGACGTCCCAAAATAATACATGTCCCTTTCAGCGCATAAAGCAAGTCCGCCGGGAAACCAGAAAACATATCCGAATCCACAGGCAATCAATATGATTAGAATATATTTAAATCCGCTGCCCATGGCGCCCGGTCCTTTTCAAAACCCTTATCACCGAATCATGACATGATGATGGGATTTATTCAAGCGCCCACATATTGGGGGAAAACAATTCGTTTTAATAGTCGGTTTCACTGTTGATAAATGGCGCGTCAATAGTTATCAACAGCGCCTTATCACTGTCTTTTGTCAAGGGGCCGAGGTTGGAGCGCCTAACTCCTGGTATCCATAAAACCTCGTCTCCTTTTGTGATCAATGGCCAAATGGATCTTAGTGAAACAGGCGCGCGCGCGTCAATCATCAGATCCTTGATTTTTTTTGAGCCATTAAAATTCCACGGCCTAATCCTGTCTCCAGGTTTTCTTGGTCTTATGGTGAATGGGAAACCGACCGAA
>CAZFJT010000007.1:0-18551 GCA_964519135.1 uncultured Syntrophales bacterium
GTGGGATACCGTCCTAAGCCACCTTAATTGAAGGAAAGCAAGTTTGATAATGTTTAGTGTTGAGAATATTGGATTATTCAATATTCAGGGGGAATTTTGCCTTTAGCCACCGATTGGATACCGAAAGTTTTCCTGACTTTGTTCACAATATTAAAGGGATTGGCGAACATTGGTGTAGTTTATTCGTCCAGGCTAAATTCATGATCGTCTTCAGACCATGCGTCATTCCTAAGGCTTACATGGCCGTCACATGTGTCAAGCTGTCTTAGATCCTTTAGATGAAGTGGCAAAGAATTACGTATTGGATCTGAATCTTTTGATTGCTGATCTTGTGTCGGTGGCATTGGACGATCCTTTTAAAAGCTCATGACTTAAAGGCTCGGTACTCACAAAGTCACGGTATCAGCAAAAAAAACGGCCGGTAATTACTGTTACCGCGTAACTCTACTTAACTCGAATTCCATGACCTCACAAGCCCTCTCGCTTACAGCGTGTGGATTGAGATTACATAGACTTGCGCGCCAGGCTTCTACTTCAGTCGATCGCTCACATCCGCCGGTCAGACTTTCCCCATTCAAGATTAGGCCCAGAACCCACTAGCCGCTACTTCGGCGCTCAGTATCGATGGGCCGAGTTGCCATCTGGTTTTCAAGGCATCTAGGGCTGTCAGACCATAGGTAAGCAAAACGGAGGAAAAAGACCTTGACAAATGTGCCACGTTTAGTACTATCGTGCCACTATATCGGCTGGGTGAATACGCATGGTCCGTGCTTTGAGCCTCAGTATTGAAAATTCGACTCTGTTGACGCCTTATGCACGAAAGGAGAAAGAATGATCCGTCTAAGAATAGGTGAGCCGCTCTATCCCGGGATTTCGGAATTCGCTGAGGGAACTCACTTTAATTACACGATTTCCGGCCTCTCACTCATTTATTCGGTCAGCAGTCCGGATTCATCCTTGATCAACTCGTTCCGACAAGGGGAAGCCACACTCGGTATCGCTATCCGAGATCAAGCACTGTTTCTCCTCTCGAAGATTGGGACAATTCCGTGGAGAGTCGCTCACTACAATTGGTGGATCAATCCGCCGGTCATGAGGCCGGATCCGATGGGCTCCGGCGATATAATTACGCCAATTTCCTCAATAGCCGGGATTCTCATAGACTCCGAGACGGGAATTATCCAAGCCTTTCGATCGCTTTTCCCGCCCAAAACTTTCGCCAGGCGCTTACTCATTGAGGTTGAATACCAGATCAGATCACGGTTTGAGCCCTGGGATTATCTTGATTTAGTGGAGGGCGTTCTTGGGAGTCAATCTGATGTCGACGCGCTCGTCAGTAGTGCTATCTGCATGAATTCTTGCAATAAAAAGGAAGAAAACTACGATCCCGAATCTGAATGGATCCGTCTCTGGGGGCTGAACTGAAGGACTGACCACTGTCTTATCTTAAGCAGGGAAATCATTCCGACTTCTACATGATCATCTTAAGTGAGGATGCCGTTGGCCAAGCGGACCCTTGTACTCAATATCGACATTCCCTTTTCTGAAGAGGCGCCTCACAGTCATATTGGGGAGCCTTGTGAGAAAGGACTTGAGAAGAGCCGGGACTCAGCCAATGAAACCGAAAGGCAATCAATGTTCCGCCGCGAGTCGTCTGGAAAGACTCCTAAAGCCGGACGGGATTAACTTCTGAGCAGGCTTCTTAGAAAGGTCTAAAAGGGCAAATGAGGCTTCTGGCCTCCTGGTCTAATTCGGAGTATGCCTGTTTCCTGGCAACGGATAGGCTGGCGATTGTTTCCCTGCCAACGACACTTGCCCCGAACGACGAGGGCGAAGCCCTTGCAGGGATTGAATTGATGAAGCTGAGCTTTAGGACTTTGCTCAGAAATTGGCAGTGGCCGCGGTGTGGTGTCCCTGGGTGCAAGAAAATAATTGACAGACATACGGCGATGGCTTATCCTGGTACCACGAAAAGTGAAAACATGCCACCATTACGAAAGGAGTCGAAACATGATTCGTGTGGAGCGCTTTCTTGCAGTTTTGCTTCTGCCCTTGGCGCTGGTGGTGTTTGTGAGTGTACCGGCCCATGCCGAGTCTTCTTGGTCGCAGCGTATGGCAAAAGGAATGGCTTCGGCCATGACTGATTTGGGAGTTGAGGTAGGCAGTCGAAAACTTAGCGTTGTCACAAATGACCCTTATGTGAAGCAAGGGACTAATTCAGGGATTTCCTGTCTCGATTCAAAAGGAGTTGCATGTGAATCCGAAGCTATACGTGAAGCTCAACTCGGACGGTTAAAATCCTTATGAGGCCGCTGGACTGACGAGGAAGTGACAGGAATGGGGTTACCGTTCACCGCAGCAGGAATAACCCCACGGAAATACAAGTATGGGAAGGGGGGAGGGAGGAGGAGACTCATCTCCTCCTCCGTCTGAGATTCGGCAGAGTATGGCCCTTTAAAGCCCAATCCTCACTACAGAATTGGGAATGAAGAGGATTCTTTGACAGATGCTTTGGACGATAGCAGATCAAGAGAATCCAGTCCGCGCTCCGACGCTTGAGGCCTAGCTGGAGTGATTACGTAGAGCCAAGGATAGATAGTCATAGAACAAGAGATAAACGTTTGCCCCGGAGATCCACGGGGATAATCACTTGAACCGAGGCATGCGCCATTGGCATGCCGAATTCGTTCGTGCAAGGAGGTATCCATGCGAGAAATAGAAAAGGTCTGGACCGTCACCAATGCGCCCGGTCCAGAAGATATCGACATGACTTACTTTGTTCAGGTCGATCAGAGTAAGTGCCAGAACTGCGACTCTTGTCTGGAGTATTGCGGAACCGGCGCCATCCAAGGCGCAGGCGGAAGCGAGGACGCTCCACATACGGTAGTGCATCCCGCAGCCTGCATGAATTGCGGACAGTGCTTATACCATTGCCCTTACCAAGCCATCTACGAGGGCGTTTCGTTTGTGGATGAAGTAATGGCCGCCATCAAAGACCCGAACAAGATAGTCGTGGCCATGCCGGCCCCTGCAATTCGCTATGGCATTGCTGAGTGTTTCGGCGCCAAGCCGGGAACCTATGCCGGTGGCAAGATGTTTGCCGCCCTTAGAAAACTGGGTTTTAATTACCTCTGGGACAATGAATTCACCGCGGACCTGACCATACTGGAAGAAGGCACTGAATTTGTCGGCCGCCTGACCGGCAAGATTAAGAACCCGCTTCCACAGTTCACGTCATGTTGCCCATCGTGGATCAAGTTCATGGAGACCTATTATCCTGACTTGTTTCCGCACCTGTCAACCGCCAAGTCCCCCATAGGTATGTTAGGGCCGGTGGCAAAGACTTACGGGGCGAAAAAGACCAAATCGGATCCGGCAAAAGTGTATACCGTTTCGATCATGCCGTGTGTGGCAAAGAAGTATGAGGGCTTGCGCCCCGAATTGGCCGCAAGCAGCTACCGTGATATCGACGCCACGATCACGACGCGTGAATTGGCGTACATTATCAAGAAAGCCGGGATCGACTTCAACAGTCTTCCTGACGAGGAAGCCGATCCGGTACTAGGCGTCTCCTCGGGGGCTGGAACGATATTTGCCGCAACTGGTGGTGTCATGGAAGCCGCTCTTCGCTACGCCTACGAAGCAGTGACAAAGAAAAAACTCGACAAAGTCGATTTCACCGCTGTTCGAGGCGAAAAGAATCTGAGAGAGGCTACGGTGAAAGTTGGCGACACGGACGTGAAGGTTGCCGTGGCGTGGGGATTGGAAAACGCCAAACCTATCTGCGACGCTATACGTGCAAATAAATCGCCGTATCATTTCATTGAGGTGATGACATGTCCGGGAGGCTGCGTGAACGGAGGCGGACAGCCGCTGGCGCCGGAAACCCTTCAAGCAAGCATTATGAAACATCTGAGATTAGTCTATAACCGGTTCAATGGGTACAAGAGGGCTTAAGGAGGAGGTAACTGAAGCATGAAGGCAATCACTCGACGTCAGTTCGTTACAATGACAAGCGCAGCCACCGGAGCCTGTCTCGCTCTACCTGTCCTGGCAAGGACCGCTTACGCCAAAGTTGAGAAGGCAGCGGGCGGGTTACAGGCCTATCTCACAAACAGGCTTTCTTCCATCTACAAGCATGACAAGGAGATGAAGATCAGAAAGTCCCAGGACAACCCTGCGGTGAAGCAACTATATAAGGAATTTCTCGATCATCCTAACTCACATATGGCCCATCGTTTGCTCCACACACGGTACACGGATCGATCTGCCAGCGTGAAGGCATTAAAGGAAAGAGGTGTCAAGCTGAATTTCTATCCTGACAACTGAGTCAACCTGGGAGCCTGCGGGGAGGATTCGGTCTGAACCAGAGGGCTTAGTTCCTTAGGGAGCTCTGCCGCAACCCTGACCCTGCAGGGAATGTCGATCCATTCGTCACACCCCGGCGTCCCGTCTGGAACAAAGCCTTTCCCACGATTCGGAACGAAAACCCCACCAATGCCTCATTGCGAACAGACGTTGGAGCACGGAAACGGAGTTCTGTCTTCAATGGATAGTTTTATCGGCCGGGCATCAAGTTCGTATGTGCGCGCCGTGTCGAAAGATTATTAAGGGTATGGCCATGGAACACCGACTTGGAATCATAGGCATAGTGATTGAAGACCGTAAGAATAGCGCTGCCAAGGTGAACGAAGTCCTCGGTATGTTCGGGGATATCATCGTCGGTCGCATTGGTGTGCCGTACAAAGACAGAGGAATCAGCGTAATTGGCCTGATCGTCGAAGCATCGACCGATCAGTTAGGAGCTTTGACAGGCAAGCTGGGCATGCTGCCCAAGGTCAAAGTGAGAAGTATCCTCGTGTAAAAGGCGCAAAAATGAGGACATGGCAAAATACCGGCGTTTTCAATCTGCAATAGACTATCATGGAAAGGAGCATCCATCATGACGTTACCGGTTTTGAAGAAAGAGCAATTCAGCTTCATCGATGAGTATAAAATCTGGACCGAACTTGAAGAGGCGGCAGATCCGGACGAGGCGCGTGTTTGCGATGCGCTCGCCAAGGCAAGGGAAATGAAGGGCCTGGACATCGGGGATACGGCGGTACTGCTTCAGAACTTGAATCGGGATCTGGACGAAGAAATGTTTGCCATTGCCAGGGAGATCAAGCTGCAGATCTACGGGAACCGGATAGTACTCTTCGCCCCTCTCTATATCAGCAACGAATGCGGCAACTCCTGCGCCTACTGCGGCTTTGCATCACGCAACCGGGAGTTGAACAGAAGAACCCTCAACAACGAAGAGATTCAGGAAGAGGTCCGCATACTTCAGGCGCAGGGACACAAGAGATTGCTGCTGGTATACGGAGAGCGTCCAGATTTTAACGGAGAGCGCTACGCAAAAGACGTGGAGACGGTTTATTCCGTCAGGTCGGGCACGAGCGGGGAGATCCGCCGACTGAATATCAACGTGGCGCCGTTGGATGTGGAAGGCTTCAGGATATTGAAGGAGTCGGGTATAGGCACCTATCAGTGTTTCCAGGAGACCTACCATAGGGCGACGTTCCAGAAGGTCCATCTGAGCGGAAGGAAGAAGGATTTTCTCTGGAGACTCTACGCGTTGCATCGCGCCCAGGAGGCGGGAATAGACGACGTGGCCATGGGAGCTCTTTTCGGTTTGTTTGACTATCGGTTCGAGATCCTTGCATTACTCCTGCACGCCCAGCAGTTAGAACTGGATTATGGGGTAGGGCCTCATACCATATCTTTTCCTCGCATAGAGCCAGCGTTGGGCGCCGAGCTGGCAATGCAGCCGCCATTGCCCGTGGACGACTATAACTTCAAGAAAGTGGTTGCGATTCTCCGCATCATGACTCCATACACAGGTCTCATCCTAACTACAAGGGAGACTGCGGGTTTCAGGCGAGAACTGCTCCGACTGGGAGTGTCCCAGATGAGTGCGGGAAGCCGAACCTATCCCGGCGCCTACAAAGATGAGATTGAGAACTTGCCAGATAAACAGCAATTCACAATTGGCGATACCAGGCCCTTGGACGAGGTCATATACGATCTTGTAGACAATCTCGAATACATCCCCTCCTTCTGCACTGGATGTTACAGGCTGGGAAGAACTGGAGATCACTTCATGGGGCTGGCCAAGTCCGCGTTCATCAACAAGTTCTGTCATCCCAATGCACTGTTGACCTTCAAGGAATATCTTGAAGACTACGCTTCGGATCGGACAAGAGCAGCCGGCAACACGCTTATTGCCAGGGAACTGGAGGGCGTCAGCGATGAGGATAGACGTTGCATGATCCTGAACAAATTGGAAAGGATAAATGGCGGAGAAAGAGACATCTACTGTTGATTCAATTGAGAAGCTTCTGGCCGATTTCGAGTCTCGTCACAGTATGCGGATATGGCTTGCCAAAAAATTTGGCCCCAGGTGGGAATTCGTTGCAGGCAGCCGAGATATCGAAGGGCTGAATTCTTGGAGGTTCAGCATAGGCTTCAGATATACCCTGATCATGGAGGCGCCCTTATTTCCCGATCAACTGTCGCCAGATCTGACGGCTCTCGGAGAAGAGCTGATGAAGAGGATAAATGAGAACGGAATATGATGGCCTGGGTGAGATGGTGATTCCGGACAGCGCATACTATGGGGTCCATACCTTGCGAGCTGTGGAGAACTTCTCCGTAACAGGCTACAGGCTTCATAGAAGATTTATTGAGTCCTTCGCTCAGGTCAAGATGGCCTGCGCCAGGACCAACAACGATTTGGGGTTCCTGGTAGAGCATAAGGCTGAAGCCATAGTGGCGGCCTGCCAGGAGATCACACAGGGGAAGCTGCACGACCAGATTGTGGTAGATGCTTTCCAAGGGGGCGCGGGAACCTCGACCAACATGAACTTCAACGAGGTGATAGCCAACCGGGCGTTGGAGATAGTCGGTAGGCGCCGTGGCGACTACTCCATTATCCATCCGATTGACGATGTCAACATGCATCAGTCGACCAATGACGTGTACCCCACCGCTTTACGCGTTGCGTCGTTAAAGCTGCTCAAAGAGCTGGAAGTTGAGGTAGCGGCCTTTCAGCAGGCTCTTCAAGAAAAAGAGAAGGTTTTTCACGACGTGGTAAAGGTGGGACGGACCCAGCTTCAGGATGGGGTTCCCATGACACTCGGGATGGAGTTCGGAGCTTACGCAGAGGCTGTTTCACGAGACAGGTGGCGGATTTTTAAGGCGAGGGAACGTATCAAGCAGGTCAACTTGGGGGGAACAGCAATTGGAACAGGGCTGGGAGCGCCCACAACCTACATCTTGCGTATAGCTGAAAACCTCAAATTTATTACAGGCCTCAATATCTCTCGAGCAGAGAACCTGATTGACGCCACCCAGAACCTCGACACTTTTGTTGAGGCCTCGGGAATGCTCAAAGCTTACGCATGCAACTTACTGAAGATTGCATCGGACCTGAGATTACTTTCATCAGGACCGGACTCGGCTCTTCGGGAGATCGAGCTCCCGCCGAGGCAGGCTGGTTCTACGATAATGGCGGGCAAGGTCAATCCTGTTATTCCGGAGATGGTTAGCCAGGTGGCCCTTCGCGTTATGGCCAACGATCAGGTTACGGCCTTGGCCGCCGGGATGGGCCAACTGGAATTGAACCATCTGCTGCCCTTGATTGCCCACTCCTTCTTGGAATCGCTGGAAATGCTTCTACGGTCGACCTCTCTGTTCAGCAATCTTTGCGTTAAAGAGATCAAAGCGAATTCGAATCGGTGCATGGAGCTAGCCCTGAAAAGCAAGAGCCTGGCGACTGTGCTCGTTCCAGTCGCTGGTTACGAGCAAACGGAAGCCTTGGTCAAACGATCAATATCTTCGGGAACTGCTGTTTGGGAGGTTGCGACTACATCAGGTATCGTAACAGAAGAACAGGCAAGAGATCTCCTGTCACCCAAGCGGATGTACAAACTCGGATTCGGTGGGAGCGACGATTATGAAGGCTGATGAAGTTTCTGCGTTGCTTTGTGGGATGGATGACGAATGGCTCTTTGAGGAGGCCAGAACAGTCAGGAGAGAGGTCTTCGGTAGAGACGTGTATCTGCGTGGGGTTGTCGAATTCTCCAACTATTGCGTGAATAGTTGCCTATACTGCGGTCTACGTAACCCCAACCGGGAGGTGAACCGGTACAGAATGGGAACTATTGAAATCTTACGAACCGCACGGTTGGCATTCAGGTCAGGTATTGGCAGTGTAGTGCTACAGTCGGGTGACGACTTCCATTACACGAGTGGTCTAATCGGACAAATTGTCCGTGAGATAAAAAGCGCGCATGATGTTGCGGTTACGCTTTCGTTAGGCGACAGAAGACCAGAGGAGCTCCGGTTTTGGCGCGATTGCGGCGCAGATCGGTATTTGCTCAAGATCGAAACATTCAACCGTGACATTTACGAAAAGATGAGGCCCGGTTCCAGCATTGACGATCGGTTGCGTCGAATCGAGCTAATGAGACGAACAGGTTACGAAATAGGGTCAGGGGTTATAACGAATCTTCCCGGAATGACACTTCACGGGATGGCCCAAGATATTATACGTCTTACCGAATTGGACCTGGACATGATTGCTGTCGGGCCTTTTGTGCCCCATCCGGACACACCGCTCGGTTGGGAACCCCACGGTGACGTCCAGATAGCGCTGCGGGCCTGTGCGTTGCTTAGGGTTATGAATCCCTATGCCAACATACCGGCAACGAGCGCTCTATCTTCCGTGGCGCCTGGAGCTCGACAGCGAGCGCTCTTTAGTGGCGCCAATGTGCTTATGCCATCGGTTACCCCCGACGTGGTTCGGGGTCACTACACAATCTACCCTGGTAAGAATTCAGACGCTTTAATGTTCACTGACCGGATCGCAGAGCTCAAGACCATGATTAGGGCGGCTGGATTTAGGCCATCGTCGGCAAAGGGTTTTTCTCCAAGGAGGAATAATGGACAAGGCTCCGCGCGGTCTGAGACTTGTGATCAGTATATTGGGAAGAAGAAACGCAGGCAAATCGTCGCTCATCAACGCCATAACCGGTGAGGAAGTCTCCATCGTATCAGATACGCCCGGAACCACCACCGACGCCGTGGCCAAACACTATGAGTTGCTTCCGGTCGGACCGGTGACTTTCTACGATACTGCGGGCCTGGACGACACCGGCGACTTGGGGCTCTTGAGGGTGGAGGCTACGCGTAAGGTCCTCTGGAGAACCGATATAGCGGTCTTGGTGACGGACCAAGGAGGCATTACCGAATACGAGGAACGTGCGCTCGACGAACTGAATCGATTGGACATCCCTGCTCTTATTGTTTCCAACAAGATTGATGTTTCTTCGCCCAGCGTGGAAATTCTGAATCTATGCGCTTCCCGAAAACTCAAACACGTTGGAGTTTCCGCAAGAACTCGCAAAGGACTACAGCAGCTCCGTGAGACATTAATATCTCTCGTTCCCGCCGACATCAAACAAGAACCGGTCCTAGTCGGTGATCTCATATTGGAGGGTGATTTCGTCTTATGCGTGGTTCCCATTGACCTTGCCGCACCCAAAGGCAGACTCATACTTCCGCAAGTTCAGGTTTTGCGAGAGATACTAGATTGCGATGCAGTCGGTGTGGTAGTGAAGGAGAGAGAGATCGAGGAGGCGCTGTTCAACATGCAACGCAGACCCTCTTTGGTGGTGACTGACTCTCAAGTCATTCTTAAGGTGGCCGGGGATGTTGACAAATCCATTCGCCTGACGACATTTTCAATCCTGTTTGCTCGATTCAAGGGTGACCTGGAGGAGCTCGTGAGAGGGGCTAAGACTATTTCAACCCTGGAGGACGGCGACAGGGTATTAATGAGTGAGGCCTGCTCTCATCACATCCAAGCGGACGATATCGGGCGAGTGAAAATTCCTAGATGGATTAACCAGTTTACAGGCAAAGATGTGAGGTTCGAGGTCTTCTCGGGACACGATTTCCCCGAAAACCTGGAAGACTATAGACTTGTGGTCCATTGCGGGGCTTGTATGCTAAACCGAAGCGAGATGATACGACGTATTCGCGAATGCAGACGCAGGGGTGTAGCGATTACCAATTATGGAGTGGCCATATCCAAGGTTCAAGGAGTCCTGGATCGAGTGATTTCGCCCTTTCGGCGCCATTAGTATGGATGTGCGATGAGCAGATACCCATTATCATCGTCTTCAAGTAGGTCTATGCGTAGGCCTGCTGCTTGAAATAGGCGTCTCATCTCAGTTTCTGAAGGCATAAAATCATTGGAAACCGCTGGATGCGCCTTGTGATGAACGTCGTTGATCTCCGCTGACCCAATAAAATGAGACACGATCAGCACTGCGGAGTGAGCCAAACCCTCGACTAACCGTTTCAGGATTGCCAGTTTGTCGTCGAAATGGGGAAATACTTGATGGCAAACAACTGCGTCAAACCCCTCTCTGGGCAACTGACAACGTTCAACTGCAATGCATAGGGCCTGAGCATGACCCATGGATTGGATCCGTGGAAGAGACGATTGAATCATCTTTGAACTGAAGTCCACGGCAAGGACCCTGCCTCCAGGTCCGACACGGTCGGCAAGAATACGGGTCAGGCGACCCGCGCCACAGCCAGGCTCAAAGACTCTCATTCCCTCGCCTATACCGCCGAGGCTTAGCATCCGATCGATCTTGTCCAATTCTTCCCCACTGTAGTCCTGTTGAGCCCAACTGGAATCCACTTGAGTATCAAAGAAGGCGGCTTTTTGAGGAGTCATTATTTTTCCGTTCTGCAAGCTATAGCCTTGCTGCAGTGTAGCCTTATTGGGGATAGCTGTCGAAAAGTCTGCCCCATTTGCTGGTTCTCTTGAATCTCTCCATTTCAGGTTTTGCCTTAAAAGGCCAGTAGATATAATCATGATAAAAGAAGGAGCCAAAGACAAATAAATATACCAAGGGAGTACGGAAAAAGAGCTTCTGTACCGACTTCAGCGGACCGAACCAGAAAATCTTGCCTACGGTTGATGCAAGGTTGTCCCCAACTGAGAAGCCCCAGTTCTCCGTCGAAACCGATGCGTGCAGCGCAGACGCGGTGCAAGTGCTAACAGGATGCACGTTTGGTAAGGGGAATTTTCTGTACAGAGACCATGGGAAACAGGTGTTAAGCCTTCTGAGTCGAAAGTCCGGTGAAGGAGTGAGGGTTGCACTGAGAGACGGTGCGTTTCGGCCAAGCGATCGTCACCTGGAACTGATCGAAAAGATTAGATCGGAAGCCGCAACCAAAGAGGAGCTGGAGGAATTCCAATCCATTCACAAGAAGTGCAGTCATGATGTCCTTGAAATGCCCATCGACCACCTTTTCACAGTGAAAACCATTTCGGTTCGAATACCGGACAAGGCAAGAATTGAGCCGTCCAAGACCTGTGAACAATGCGGAGAGCCGACGATGTCATCGAAAATAACTGGAATTGACGGTTGTCACATTTGTCGCGACTGCCTGGCAACAATGCCATAACCTGGCCAGCTCAACATCTCCTGACTATGATCAATGGCGACTTCTTTGCAGCCTGCTATTGGAAACAATAGCAGCCGCTCTGAGCTCCCAGTAGCCCTGCCATTCCACTGTTCTCACGCGTCTTATCATTCTCTGCTCCGCCCGAACCCACTCCCATTGGCCTCGATAGTGCTTCTATAGGTGTAAAGGCGGGCCGATTTTAATGATCGTGCTCGTGCGCTTCGTTCTCGTGGCCTGGATGGGCATGGTCATGAGGCCCATGTTCTCCACTGTGCTCATGTTCATGAGCCAGTTTATCTTCGCCATGCTCGTGGGCGTGCTTGTGCTCGTGCAGGTGCTCATGGGCATGCTCGTGGGCGTGCTCGTGCTCGTGTTTTTCTTCGTCATGAGAATGCTCATGCGAGTGCTCGTGACCATGTTCATGGGCATGTTTATGAATGTGCTCGTGATCTCCCTTCATACTGGTGTCTCCTTTCTCAAGAATCACTACCGATAAAATTGGTCATCCCCTGATCCTAAGTCAAGATATTGTACTACGCCGCAATCCCAGCGCGTAGGGTTGTCTCGGATATGAATCAGCCTGCCCATCTGGTTTTGGATGAAGATGTGAATTGTGCGAATAGAAAAGCGCGTACTATTCACTATGAAACATAGGACTACATCCTCTATGTGAAGGAACACTTCACCGTATGGTCCTTGGTGAGGTTCAAGGTCAGGCCCTTCGCTTCTGACGGCGTCTCACGAGAACCCGAGCCTCCAATGCTTTGCGTTGCGGCAAGGATAGGGATTCAATACGGAGGGGATCCTGCAAAGTGTCGATTTACCACAGATGTTCGCCCGATGAGACCTAAGCGATATCCCGCGTTCGCTTCCAAGCTCAAGCCCCTCTTTCGATTTTATGTCACGCTTCGCAGATCAAGCGGGGATTTTTCCCCCGGTCAAGCAGACGCCAAGGTTTCCTGTGACCTCCGTCATTCAGCAACAGCTCTCAAAGTCAATCCAATTTGGTATTCGCGACTTTCCTACTGGTTCCCTAGAAAGCGAACGACAGTCCCCAGTTCCCCGAAATCACGCCTCATTTGTTCGTAAACAGGTTTTCCCACGAAGAAACGATAGATCTCGTCGGCTTTGACCGGGATGTCGAGATCAGCGAATTGATCGGGATAGAGCACCTTTCCTGCCGCATACGCGTCAGCGATGCACGGCCGATTCGCCTATGCCATGGCTTGCCGATCAAGACATCCGAAGATCGGATTTCGCCTACGAGCGCCACTTTACCACTAACCGTGCTACGCAGTCAACCCCCCGCAGGGGAGACCTTGTGTTCAAGCAGGAGATGATATGCATACGTCTTTTTCGTGGCACTTTGTCTTGCAACGTGGCACTAAACAGGGTATCCTGCCTATGGCATGCGCTGAGTTCCCACGTGATTACGTGTGGTTCGTGAGTCAATATTATGAAATTTCTTATTCGTTGTTTTTTAGGGAGGTTTTTATGAGACGAAGTTTAATCATTTGGCCAATAGCGTTTTTAGCCGCTCTCTTTCTGTTCATCTTCGCAGGCGGCGACTGTTGCTCGGCCTTCGAGATCAAGGAAATCCGAATCGCCGACGGCAAAGGCGACTGGGGCTATCCGAATCCATATCGCCATTATCCCCGGGGCCCGGGTTACATACGAATGGCCTGGGTCTTCGACACGCTCATATGGAAAGATCGCAATGGATTTGTAAACGCTCTGGCGAAGGAGTGGTCGTATGATCCGGAAGAGTCCGTGTTCACATTCAAGCTTGATCCCAAGGCCAAATGGCATGATGGACAGCCGGTGACCGCCGAGGACGTGGTCTTCACCATTGAGTATTTCAAGAAATATCCCTATCGATGGGTCACGTTAGACAGTCTGGACCGTGCTGAAGCCGAGGATAACCAAACGGTGAAGATATTCCTTAACAAACCGTATTCGCCGTTTCTCTCGGATATCGGCGGTACCATGCCGATTCTGCCAAAGCACGTATGGCAAAGCGTGGAAGATCCGAAGGCATACGCGGACCAGAAAGCGTTCATTGGAAGCGGGCCTTACATGTTCAAGGATTTTAACAAAGCCCAGGGAACATACCTATATGAGGCGTTCCCAGAGTACTATCAGGGTCGGCCTAAGGCTGAACGCCTGATCTACGTCCGCTCCGGCAAGCCTCTTGCCTCCTTAATTACCGGCGCGGCCGACCTTGCGAACATCCAGCCGGAAATGGCGGAGCTTCTGCAAAAGAAGGGAATGGTTGTCATCAAGGACCAGCGCGGATGGAACAAGAAGCTCATGATCAACCATAAGAAGCCGCCGTTCGAAAAAAAGGCGTTTCGTCAAGCACTGGCCTACGCAATCGATCGTCAGGAGATAATCGATAAAGCGCACCGAGGCCGAGCCACGCCAGCGTCCTTCGGCCTGCTGACCGTGGACCACGACATGTATAACCCGGAAACCCCCAATTATGAGTGTGATCCTGCCAAGGCGAGGGCGCTTATGGAATCTCTCGGTTATAAAAAGGGTCCGGACGGCTGGTATGAGAAGAATGGAAAGCCGCTGAAGGTAGAAATCTTGGCGTCCAACGTCACGGTAGCCGGCGAAAGCGTCCCCGATAGAGACGGTGAAGTGATCAAGTCCCAGCTGCAGAAATTGGGAATCAAGACGGATCTTGTCAACCTGGAACAAGCCACAACGGACAACCGGGTTAAGAATTGGGACTTTGATCTCGCAATATCGGGTCACGGTGGTATCGCTGGCGATCCTCGGATACTCAATGAAATGATCTCATCCCATTACGGCGCGGGTTCAGTCAACAGCGCACGGTATGACGCAAACCCTAAATTGATTGAACTCCTTGAGAAGCAGATCTCCGAGATGGACCCCGAGAAACGAAAGGTGATCGTATACGAGATTCAGAAAGTTTACGCGCAAGACCTTCCGGCAATCTCTCTCTATTATCCGGAGGGCACGGCCGCGTACAACCCCGAGAAAGGGATAGAGTGGTTCTACACGAAAGGCGGCATAAGCAAAGGCATACCCATACCTCAGAACAAGCTTTCGCTTATTAAATGAAGAAGCGCCTGAGGTGGCTGGCGCCCTCTCGGGCGCTATCGCCAATTCGGCGTTCTGTAGGAGCGTTTCCGGATGCCTTCGCTTTTCAAATCTCGGCGACTGACGGCCGCAATGTCGTATATCCTGGCTGGAGTTGTTCTCATCTTTGCAGGCTATATTCTTCCCCGCACGTTGCCGGGAGATTTCGTCACTGCGATGTACTCATCATCGCACGTGACTCTCACCGCAGATCAGGTTAAGGATCTCCAAGCATATTATTCGTGTCAGGAGTCCTTCGGTGAATACCTGTGGAGGTTCCTCACGCTCGATTGGGGTTACTCGTATGCGTTTTTGAGCCCTGTTTCGGAACTGATTCTAGAGGCGCTTCCCTGGACCCTTTTGCTTGTGGGTAGCGCTCATCTTATTTCAATGACTCTCGGATTCGTCGCCGGAGTTGAAGCCGCATGGAGGAGAGGAACCACAACTGAGCGGCTCTCGGTGGGGAGCATGACTCTCCTGGAAGGAGTTCCGGAAATCGCTACGGGCATACTATTGCTTCTAATCTTTGCGTTGCAGCTCGGATGGTTCCCAGCAGCAGGCGCCCAGACAGCGTATGCGGATCATTCACCAGGCGAAAAGATCGTCGACGTGGGCCGGCATCTTGCTTTGCCCTTGGCGACGCTAATCCTCGCCTATCTGCCGGGTAATTTCCTGCTCACCCGAGCGAGCATGGTGATCGCACTCAGATCCCAATATGTGGAGACGGCTCGCGCCAAGGGTCTAACCGCTAAACGGATCCGTTACGCCCATGCGGCCAGGAACGCGCTTCTTCCCATGGTTACAAGATTCGGACTGCGGCTGGCTTTTATGGTGACCGGCGCATTGGTGGTTGAGACCATTCATTCGTATCCCGGTTTGGGAACTCTCCTATTCAATGCCATAGCGGTGCGTGACTTACCGCTCATCCAGGGTATCGTACTCTTCTCCTCGTTGATGGTGTTGCTTGTAAACGTCGGCCTGGAATATGCCTATGGTCGCATTGATCCGCGAGTTAGGTATGCATCGTAATTCAAGATCACTACTTCTTCGAGACCACTGGTTTGTTTCCGGATGCGCTATGGCAATTGCGTTGGGGGTCCTGGTAACCATCGGGCCTTTTGCGGCGCCGTTCAATCCAACGGATCGCTCATTCGACCCATTGGCGCCTCCGTCAAGTCTGCATTGGTTGGGGACCAACGACGGCGGCATGGATATATTGTCCGAGCTCTTTTTCGCAGCAAGGAATACTGTTTGGTTTGGACTGCTTGCCGGGGTTACGGCGCTTCTGTTGGGCGCTGGAACAGGGTTGGTCTCGGGATGGTACGGCGGCCTGACGGATAAGTTGCTCATGCGCGTGGCGGACATTCTCCTTGCGATCCCTTCCATTATGATCCTTATTCTAGTCGCAGCCTTCTTCAGACCAAGCGCGTGGACCCTTGCGCTAGTATTGGCCGCCTTGGCTTGGCCCACCACAGCAAAAGCTATACGAGCCCAAACTTTAGTTGTAAAAAGCAGGCTCCATGTTAGGGCCGCCAAACATATGGGCGCTTCGGGAATATACGTGATACTGAGCCACATCATGCCGGAGCTGTTCCCCCTTTATGTCATAGGCCTAGTGGCCAAGACGCGTATGGCCATGTTTATGGAGGCCTCACTGGCTTTTCTGGGATTGTTTGATCCCACCCGAAAATCCTTAGGGATGATGATAGGGTATGCGCTTAAGTACTATTACCTTGACATTTGGTGGAACTGGCTGTTGCCGCCGATTGTGGTTTTGACACTGCTGATCTCCTCGGTAACTTTCCTGGCTATAAGTCTTGAACGTGTATTTGACCCGAGACTGAAGGAGACACTGTGAACCTGAACGTGCGAAATCTGAAAGTGGTTTACAGGACCGAATCCGGCGATAAGGCGGCTCTGGACTGCGTCGACCTGGACCTGCCTCCCGGTCGAATCACGGGATTGATTGGAGAATCCGGATCTGGTAAGACGACCCTCGGAAAGGCACTGATGGGCCTTCTGCCTGAGAACTCCCTGGCATCGGGGAACGTCAATTACGGCGGTCTACAGCTAATAGGCATGGATGAGGCGGCGCTTAACGAGCTTCGATGGTCTGAGATTGCCATGGTCTTTCAGAATGGGGCAGAGAATCTCAATCCCGTACACCGTATTCTAGACCAAGTAGCGGAACCGCTCAGGCTTCGTCGCGGTATCAGAGGCCAAGAGGCCTTCAAATTGGCGGAGGAAGCCCTCGCCAATGTCGGCATCGAACCCAACTTGGGTAAGCGGTTTCCTCATATGCTTAGTGGCGGACAAATTCAGCGCGTATTGCTTGTCATGGCCATGATCCTGAATCCAAAGGTATTGATTCTAGACGAACCAACAGCCGCGCTTGACGCGCTGACAAAAATGTCAGTGGGCCGGCTCATTGGTCAGTTCGCGGAGAACGGTAAGCGAATCCTGCTCATAACGCACGATCTGGATTTCGCAAAAACGCTCTCAAATGATCTGTATGTGCTTTACTCTGGACATGTCATGGAAACTATGCCGGGAAGCGAGCTCTTCTCCGGCCCTTTGCATCCCTACACCGTGGGGCTGGGCCGCTCCTATCCAAGCATAGATTCTGTAAAAGACTTGGGTGGCATCCGCGGTGACCCGTTGTATGTTTTTCATAAAAAGGACGTCAAGCCGAGCCCCGGAGCAGTGGGGAACCCATTCCCCGGCGAGTTAAATCAACTCATAACAAAAGGTTGTCTCTTTGAGCCTCGATGTGTCCAGGCCGTCGCTGCCTGTTGTCAGTCATCCGTTCCACTCATTGCAGTGGGCGATCACGCTGTTCGGTGCATTCGTCGTGGAGTCGTTTCGATTCTCGAGCTGCGCGGCGTTTCAAAACGATACGGCGATATAACAGCGCTTGAAGAGGTGGATATGGACGTAAAGGCCGGTGAGGTTTTCTGTCTGGTTGGAGAGACCGGATCGGGGAAGACGACTCTTGGGTTGATAGCCGGGGGGTTCCTCTCACCAGACACTGGAAGCAGGATCTTTAGCGGCCCGGACATTGATGAATCCAGCGCGGGTATCGCAATGATCTACCAGAGCCCGGCCGAAGCAGTAAGTCACCGCTTCACAATCTTCGACATCGTTGCTGAACCCCTCAGGATTCGACAGAGTAATCTCAGCGGCGCCGAACTCAAACAGCGGGTGAAGTCCGTATTAAGCGACGTGCGCTTGCCGGTCGTCGATGAGTTTCTCCAGCTTTACCCTCATGAACTGAACATGGGAGCGATCCAGCGGGTCTGCATTGCTCGCGCTCTGATACAGCGACCGATGCTCCTCATTGCGGATGAGCCGACCAGTTCGCTTGACCCGAGCGTGCAGGCCAAGGTTGTCAAACTCCTCCTCGAACTTCAAGTGGAGCGCGGTATGACTATGATATTTATCACCCATGATATCGGTTTGGCGCGGAAAATTGCAGATCGCATCGGAGTCATGTATTGCGGCCGATTCGTGGAATTAGGCCCCACGGTGGATATTGTTAACCGGCCCTCACATCAGTACACTAAACTGCTGCTTAATAGCGTAAAGGAGGTTGGGGGCTAGGCGCGACAAGGGCTGCTACTGCTCTGTCCCTCAAAAACGCTTCATAACTCAGAGAGCAAGCTCGCGAAGCGCTAGCATAGCAGTCTGCCGAAAAAAGAGCGCTTTCGTAAAAATCTGCAGTTTTCTTTCGGCGCGTGCTACATAGATCAAATGGGATGAAATCGGTGATTGCAGGGGGAAACCTGTCTATTGAGATGCGCCAAATAAATTCGCCCTGCTTGCGAGAAGCTTCGTCACGATCAGATATTCGCGCCGAGCTATCAATGGCGCCACTATGATCTTCGCTTTTCCTACATATGGTGTTTTATTTCTTT